>DASUZH010000601.1:0-16671 GCA_036376975.1 Burkholderiales bacterium
GTTGCGCTATCCGCTGCTGATCGGGGTCGCGCTGCTCGCCGTGCTGCTGGCCGCGCAAAGCAAGCCGCTATGGAGCGACGACCTGGTGAGCCTGAGCCCGGTGCCGCGCGCCGACCAGGCGCTCGACCAACAGATGCGCCAGGACCTCGGCGCGCCCGACGTCCGCTTCCTGGTAGTGATCCACGCCCGGGACCAGGAAGCGGCGCTGCAGGCGAGCGAAGCCATCGGCGAGTCGCTGCGCCGCGCGACCGTCGCCGGCCTGCTCGAGGGCTACGAGTCCCCGGCCGACCACCTGCCGAGCCGGCAGTCGCAGCAGGCGCGGCAGAAGTCGCTGCCGCCCACTGTGGAGCTGCGCGCGAGCCTGGAGCGCGCCTCGCAGGGCCTGCCCTTCCGTCGCCAGGTGTTCGAGCCGTTCCTGAAGGATGCGGCGGCCGCGCGCGCGATGCCGCTGATCGAGCGCGGCAGCCTGCAGGGCACCAAGCTCGGCTTGCGGCTGGACGCGCTGCTGATCGAGCGCGACGGCGGCTGGGTCGCCATGCTGCCGCTGCGCAACGTGAAGGACGCAAGCGGCATCGCGCGCGATCTCCCCGCACCGGCGGGCGCGCAAGCCGTGCTGCTCGATCTCAAGCGCGAGTCCGACCAGCTCTACCGGTCGTACCGCCGCGAAGCGCTGACCTATTCCCTGCTGGGAGGCGTGGCGATCGTGCTGCTGCTGTTCGCGACCCTGCGCTCGGCGCGCCGCGTGTTCGACGTGCTGGCTCCGCTCGCCGCTGCGGTGCTGGTGACGACCGGCGCGCTCGCGCTGGGCGGCCCGCCGCTTTCCATCTTCCATCTGGTGGGATTGCTGCTGGTAGTCGCGATCGGCTCGAACTACGCGCTGCTGTTCGACCGCCAGGCGCCCAGCGAGGACCGCGGCCGCACCATCGTGTCGCTGCTGCTCGCCAACGTCACCACCATCATCGGCTTCGGCCTGCTCGCGTTTTCGAAGGTGCCGGTGCTGCACGCGATCGGTGCGACGGTCGGGCTGGGAACGGTCCTCGCGCTGCTGTTCTCGGCAATCCTCAGCCGCCACGATGAGAGCGCCTGACAACGGATATCCGTGGCGCCCGTCGCCGCTCGCGTGGCTTGCGATGGCGACGGTCGCCGCGGCCGCGGTCGCGGTCGCGATCCGGCCCGCCTGGTGGCCGTGGTCGCTCGCCGCAGTAGCTGCGACCTTCCTGCTGCTTACCGCCGCGGTATTCCTGCCGCGCGCGCAGCTGCTGGGACTCAACCTGGTGCGGCTGCCCGCCTCGAGCGCGGGCCGCAACCAGATCAGCCTCACGTTCGACGACGGCCCCGATCCGCAGATCACGCCGCGCGTGCTCGACCTGCTCGACCGCCATCGGGCGAAGGCGAGCTTCTTCTGCGTCGGCGAGAAGGCGGCGGCGCACCCGGAGCTGGCGAAGGAAATCGTGCGGCGCGGCCACACGGTCGAGAACCACAGCCTGCGCCATTCGGGTGCGTTCGCGCTGTACGGCATCTTCCGCCTCAGGCGCGAGGTCGAGGCGGCGCAGGCGGTCCTCGGCGGCGTCACCGGGCGCGCGCCGCGCTACTTCCGCGCCCCGGCGGGGCTGCGCAGCCCGCTGCTCGACCCGGTGCTGGCGCGCTGCGGCCTGCGCTACGTTTCCTGGACGCGGCGCGGCCTCGACGGCCTCGACCGCGATCCCGCCAGGGTGCTGCGGCGGCTGACCGCCGGGCTCGCGGCGGGCGACATCCTGCTGCTGCACGACAGCCGGCCGGCCGTCCTCGCCGCGCTGCCGGAGCTGCTGGAGAGGATCGAGCGGATGGGCCTGACGGCGGTCACGCTGCCGGCCGCGCTGGGCGATGGACCCGCAGCTTAGGCAGCTGCTCGAGGCCGCGGCGCGGCCCTACCGCGAGGCTGGGAGGTCCGCGTGGGGGTTCGCCAGGGGCAAGCTGCTTCGCGACCCGGTGTTTCCCGCCCTGCTGCGCCAGGGCTTGCTGCCCGAGCGCGGCAACCTGCTCGACGTCGGTTGCGGCCGGGGCACGCTGCTGTCGCTGCTGAGCGCGGCAAGAGAGCAGCATGCGGCCGGGCAATGGCCGCGCGACTGGCCCGCGCCGCCGGCGCGCCTCGCGCTGCGCGGCGTCGATTCGCACGCCGCGCGGGTGTCGCTGGCGCGCCGCGCCCTCGGCGGCAGAGCGCAGATCGAGCTGAGCGACCTGGGCGACTTCGAGTTCGGGCCCTGCTCGGCGATCGTCATGATCGACGTGCTGCTCTACCTCGGCGAGGCGCTCCAGGAGCGGGTGATCGAGAAGGCGGTGGCGGCGCTCGAACCGGGCGGGCTGCTGCTGCTGCGGGAAGCGGATGCCGGCGCGGGATTCGCGTACCGCATGACGCAGTGGAGCGCGCGCTTCGAAGCCGCGCTGCGCGGCAGGTTTGCGCAAAGCCTGCGCTGCCGCAGCGCGGCCGACTGGACCGCGGCGCTGGCGAGTCGCGGCCTCGCCGTCGACGCGCAGCCGATGAGCCGCGGCACGCCCTTCGCCAACGTCCTGTTCGTGGCGAGGAAAGTCGTTTAAATTCGGCTGGTGCAGCCGCTCGCCATTACGGCCTACTCGATCGTCAACTGTCTCGGCGCCGGCGCGCGCGCGGTCGCCGATGCCCTGTTCGGCAAGCGCTCCGGCCTCGCGCCGTGCGATTTCGACGGCGTCGCGCTCGACACCTGGATCGGGCGCGTGCGAGGCGTGGAGGCGCGGCCGGTGCGCGCCGAGCTCGGCGCCTACGACTGCCGCAACAACCGCATGGCGCAGCTCGCGCTCGAGCTAGACGGCTTCGCCGAAACGGTCGCGCGGGCGCGCAGCCGCTACGGCACCGCGCGCATCGGCGTGTTCATGGGCACCAGCACTTCCGGCATCCTGGAAACCGAGCTGGCCTACCAGCAGCGCGCGGCCGCGACCGGCGCGCTGCCGGCCGGCTACCGCTACGCCCAGACCCACAACACGTTCTCCCTCGCCGATTTCGTGCAGCGCTACCTTGGCCTGCAGGGGCCCGCGTTCGCGGTGTCCTCGGCCTGCTCGTCCTCGGCCAAGGTGTTCGGCAACGCGGCGCGCATGATCGAGGCCGGCGTGTGCGACGCGGCGGTAGTGGGCGGCATCGATACGCTGTGCCTCACTACGCTGTACGGCTTCAATTCGCTGGAGCTCACCTCGCGCGGACCCTGCCGGCCGTTCGACGCGGAGCGCAACGGCATCTCGATCGGCGAGGGCGGCGGGCTCGCCCTGCTCGAGCGCGCGGGCGCGCGCGCGGGCGCCGAGGCGACGCTGCTCGGCGTCGGCGACAGTTGCGACGCGTACCACATGTCGACTCCGCATCCGGAGGGCCTCGGTGCGCGGCTCGCCATGCAGCAGGCGCTGGCATCCGCGCGCCTGTCGCCCGCCGACATCGACTACGTGAACCTGCACGGCACCGGCACGCGCACCAACGACGCGGCCGAGGACCGCGCGGTGGCGGACCTGCTTCCCGCGCCGACGCCTTGCAGCTCGACCAAAGGCGCCACCGGCCACCTGCTCGGTGCCGCGGGCATCACCGAGATCGTGATCTCGATGCTTTCGATCAAGCACCAGCTCCTGCCGGGCAGCGCCAACACGCGCCAGGTCGATCCTGCGGTGCGCTGCAACTACCTGCTCGAGCCGAAAGCGGCGCGCGTGCGCAGGGTGCTCAGCAACTCGTTCGGCTTCGGCGGCAGCAACTGCGCCGTGGTGCTGGAGGCGGCCGCCTGATGCGCGCGTACGTCGAAGGCGTCGGGCTGGTCGGCCCCGGCCTCGCCGGCTGGGGCGCGAGCCGCGCCGCGCTGACCGGCGCCGAGGCCTATCGCTCCGCCCCCACCGCGGTGGCGGCAAGCCCGCTCCTGCCGGCGGCGGAGCGGCGCCGCGCCGGCATGCCCGTCAAGCTGACGCTCGCGGCGGGCATCGAGGCGATCGAAGCCGCCGGACGCGAGGCCGCCGACCTGGCGACCGTGTTCACCTCCTCCAGCGGCGACTGCGACAACGTGCACGCGATCTGCGAGTCGCTCGCCACGCCCGAGCGCCAGGTGTCGCCGACGCGCTTCCACAACTCGGTCCATAACGCCGCCGCCGGCTACTGGAGCATCGCCACGCAATGCCGCGCGCCCTCCACCAGCCTGTGCTGCTACGACGCGAGCTTCGCCGCCGGGCTGCTCGACGCCGCGGCGCAGGCCCTGGCCGAGCGCAGCCCGGTCGCGCTCATCGCGTACGACCATCCCTATCCCGCGCCGCTCAGCGCGGCGCGGCCGATCCAGGCCGCATTCGGCGCCGCGCTGGTGCTGTCGCCGCAGGCAAGCGACGGCGCCCTCGCCGTGCTCGACATCGAGCTCGACTCGCGCGAGGCGGCCGAGTCGCGCATGGAGGACGCCGGGCTGGAAGCGCTGCGCACCGGCGTGCCGGCGGCGCGCTGCCTGCCCTTGCTGGCGGCGCTCGCCCGCGCTTCGGGCGGGCCGGTGATCCTCGAGTTCGTGGCGGGAACCCGCCTGCGTATAGCGGTGACGCAGTGCGCCTGAGCGCCGCGCAGATCGCCGAGCTGATCCCGCACAGCGGCGCGATGTGCCTGCTCGACGGCGTGGTGCACTGGGACGCGGGCCGCATCGTCTGCATGAGCCGCCGCCACCGCGACGCGGACAACCCGATGCGCTCCGGCGGACGCCTGCCGGCGCTGTGCGGCGTCGAGTACGCTGCGCAGACGATGGCGGTGCACGGCGGCCTGACCGGGAAGACGGAGGGCAGGCCGAGGCTCGGCTACCTGGCGAGCCTGCGCGACGTCGAGTGCAGCGGCGAGCGCCTCGACCTCGACGGCGACCTGCTGGTCGAAGCCGAGCTGCTGGCGGGCGACGACGTGAACGTCAGCTACCGATTCAGCCTCAAGGTGGGCGGGGTCAAGGTGCTGAGCGGCCGCGCGATGGTCGTGCTCGACGCCGCTAGGAAGGAAACATGAAGCGCGCTCTGGTCACCGGCGGCAGCGGCGCCATCGGCTCCGCCATCTGCGAGCAGCTCGCGGCCGACGGCCTGCACGTGATCGTGCACGCCAACACCCGCCTCGCGGAAGCCGAGCGGATCGCGGGCGCGATCCGCAGCCGCGGCGGCGCCGCACAGGCTGTGGCCTTCGACGTCGCCAACGCCGCGCAGACCTCGGCGGCGCTTGAGGTGCTTCTGGCGGAAGGCCCGATCCAGGTCCTGGTGAACAACGCCGGCATTCACGACGACGCGGTGCTGCCCGGGATGAAGCGCGAGCAGTGGACGCGCGTGATCGACGTCTCGCTGAACGGCTTCTTCAACGTCACCCAGCCCCTCCTCCTGCCGATGATGGCGACGCGCTGGGGCCGCATCGTCAGCATCAGCTCGGTCGCCGCGCTGACCGGCAACCGCGGCCAGGCCAACTACGCCGCCGCCAAGGCCGGCCTGCACGGCGCCACCAAGTCCCTCGCCATCGAGCTGGCAAGCCGCGGCGTGACGGTAAACGCGGTGGCGCCGGGCATCATCGAGAGCGCGATGGCCGACGCGGCGTTCGACAAGGAGGCGATCGCGCGGCTGGTGCCGATGAAGCGCGCCGGCACTCCGGCGGAGGTGGCCGCCCTGGTGGGGTTCCTAGCTTCCGAGCACGCCGGCTACATCTCCGGCCAGGTGATCTCGGTCAACGGCGGAATGGCGTAGCTATCCGGCAATGCGGCGCAGCGCCGCCGCGGCTTCGTCGCTCCCCTCGCCAAGCAGCTTTGCCGCGCCGCGCGCGCCGCGCCGCACGAGCGCCTTGCCGGCGGCGGGAAACGCGCGATAGGCGTCGAGCAGCGCGCCGGGCGACTCCTCTTCCGTTGCGGCGGCGAGCACGGCAGCCTGCTCGAGGTCCTTGCCGGCCTTGTCGCGGCCCGGGCCGCGCGCCTGCGAGGAAAGGAGCTTGTGCAGCACGAATCGCTCGGGCGAAGGCACCTTCACCGGGATGACCTGGTTCGGGCTGAGGACCACCGCGTCGAGCGGCTCGCCGAGCAGGAAGTCCAGATGCGGCACCGACTGGGCGTGCGCGCCGAGCTCGCGTACCTCGACGATGTCGCCGGCGCGCTTGCCCGGCACCAGGAGGTCGAGCGCCAGGGCCTCGGCGCCGGGCAGCTTGAACGACGCCGACGGCCGCTGCGAAGGCATGCCCGGCACCGGCACGAAGCGCATCCCGGTCTCGTCGAGGACCTGCCGCAGCGTGAGCGGATCGGCGGCGGCGAGCGACAGCGGCGCGGCGCGCGCGACGTCGATGTCCTGCGTGCGATAGCCGGCCGCGGTGATGCCGAGCTCGTTGAGCAGCGCGCCGTAGGCGTGCGAGCCGACCAGCGTCAGCCCGGCGGCGAACAGGCCGCGGTTGGAGAGCGCCGCGAGCACCGCCGCGGGCTTCCGCTCGATGCGCTGGTAGCCGAGCACGCGCAGCGTCGAGGAGCCCGCCGCCAGGCCGCGCGCCAGCTCGATCTCCTCGCGGATCGCCTTGACTCGCGCCGCCGGCACCTTGTCCACCGTGCCGATGTGCTCGTCGTCCTTCCCGCCATGGGCGCGGATGTACTCGCGCACCCAGTACGTCGTGCCGCCGCGGGAGCGCTGCTTGAGCGTCCCCGGCGTGCCGGCGAGCACGCGCCGCTGCGCGCGCGCGAGCTGCTTCAGCTCCTGGTAGCGGGCACGGGCAGCGCTGTCGTGCCGGGCATGGCGGAGGGCGGCCATCGCGATTCCCCTCAAATCCACAGATTGGAGGGGATTATGGCCCATTCCCCTCCAATCCGCAAATTGGAGGGGATCTAGGCGGCGCGCGGCGCGTCCGCGTCGCTGATCAGCTGCTTGCGCCGGCGCCAGGCCTTCAGCGCGGTCTTCAGGTTGAACAGGCTGAACAGGTAGAACACCACCTTGAAGGCGACCAGGCTGACGCCCATCCGGGTGCCGCGGAAGATGTCGCCCGCCAGCACCGAGAGCAGCCCGGACTGCATGCGCAGGCGGTTGCTCGGGTTGAGGAACAGCTGCTGCATGATGGGCGAAGTGGCGCGGTGGATGAACCAGGTGAACGACCCCGTGCCGCGGTGCACGCTCGCGTCGTAGGCCTTCATAGCGCGGGGTGCGCGCTCCGGGTGGTCGAGGCAGGTGACGACGGTTTCCGCACCGACGAACGCGCTGTGCATCGCCAGGAACACCCCCGACGAGAACACCGGGTCGATGAAGGCGAAGGCGTCGCCGAGGAGGATGTAGTTCGCGCCCACCGAGCGCTGCGAGCTGTAGGAATAGTTGCCGGTGGCGGTGACCGGCGAGATCAGCCTGGCGCCGCGCATGCGCTCGACCAGCGGCGGGCAGAGCGCGATCGTGTCGAGCAGGAACTGCGCCGGCTCGGTCTTGCGGGTCTTCATGTAGTACGGCCAGCACACGGCGCCGATGCTGGTGGCCTCGCCCTGCAGCGGGATGAACCAGAACCAGCCGTGGTCGAACCAGAAGATCGAGATGTTGCCCTCGGCGCGGCCGGGCAGCCGGGTGGCGCCGGCGAAGTGGCCGAAGATGGCCGCGCTGTTGTGCTTGGTGTCCTTCTGCTTGAAGCCGAGGCGGCTGGCGAGGAAGGTGTCGCGGCCGGAGGCGTCGACGACGAATTTCGTCTGCCAGGCCTGCTCGCTGCCGTCTTCCAGGCGCGCCGTCACGTCGGCGCCGCCGGGGCGGAAATCGACCTGCGTGACGCGGCAGCGCTCGGTCGCCCGCGCGCCCCTGCGTACCGCGTTGCGGAACAGCACGTGGTCGAAATCCGAGCGGCGCACCTGGTAGGCGGAGGGGAAGCCCTTGTCCAGCGCGTCGCTGAACTCGAGCATGGTGGTCTTGTCGCTGGTGGGCGAGACGAACTCCACGCCGTACTTGGGCATGCCGATCGCGGCGACCTCCTCCGCCACCCCCAGGCGCCGGAACAGGTCGAGGTTCAGGGGCAGCAGGGATTCGCCGATGTGGAAGCGCGGGTGGCGGGATTTTTCCAGCAGCACCACGTCGCGCCCCTGCTGCGCGAGCAGGGCGGAGATGGTGGACCCCGCCGGGCCGCCGCCAATTACCAAAACTTCACAAGTCTGAATTCCCATGCTTCGCTTTCTTGGTTCATTATAGAGATATGTCGCTAGCGGTAGTCATTCCCGCCTATAACGAGGCCGCCACCATCCGCGGCGTGGCGCTGCGCGCCCTCGCGCAGGTCACGCGCGTCATCGTGGTGGACGACGGCTCGCTGGACGGCACCGCCGCCGCGCTCGAGGGGCTGCCGGTCACGCTGATCCGCAACCCGCATAACCTGGGCAAGGCGGCGAGCCTGTGGCGCGGCATGGCGGTCGCGCTGGCGGAGAACGCCAGCGCGGTGGTCACGCTCGACGGCGACGGCCAGCACCGGCCGGAGGACATCCCGCGCCTGCTGGAGATGCACCACGCCGACCCGCACGCGCTGGTCGTGGGCGCGCGGCTGCACGAGGGCGGCAGCATCCCGGCCGACCGCTACTTCGCCAACCGCTTCGCCAATTTCTGGATCGCCTGGGCCGCCGGCCAGCGCGTCGAGGACAGCCAGTCGGGCTTCCGCGTCTACCCGGCCTCGCTGCTGAACCGCCTGCCGCAGCGCCTCGGGCATGCCGCGGGCTTCGTGTTCGAGAGCGAGGTGCTGATCGAAGCCGGCCGGCGCGGCACGCGCCTCGCCTGGGTGCCGATCCCGGCGATCTACCAGCCGAGCGGCCGGCGCAGCCACTTCCGCCCGGTCGCCGACATCGTGCTCATCACGCGCATGGTGGCGTGGAAGCTGCTCTCGCGCGGCCTCTACCTGCGCGGCTTGCTGCGCTCCTTGCGCGGCGCGTAGGGGTTGCGGCCGGTGCGGAACTCGACGCGCATCGGCGTGCCCACCAGCGCGAACTTGTCGCGGAAGAAGCCCTCGAGGTAGCGCTTGTAGGAGTCGGGCACGCGATCTAGCGCGTTGCCGTGGATGATCACGCGCGGCGGGTTCATCCCGCCCTGGTGCGCGTAGCGCAGCTTGGGGCGCCCGCGGCCGCTCCGCGGCGGCGACTGGCGCTCGAGCGCGGCTTGCAGCGCGCGCGTCAGCTTGGGCGTCGGCAGCTTCGCCATCGCCGCGCCGAAGGCGGCGTCGACCGAGCGCATCAGGCCGGGCAGGCCCTTGCCCTGCTTGGCCGAGATGTTGTGCACTTCGGCGAAATTCAGGAAGCCGAGCTTCCACGCGATCTCGGTCTTCATCCGCTCGCGTTCCTCCTTGCCGGCGGCGTCCCACTTGTTCACCGCCAGCACCACTGCGCGGCCGCGCTCGAGGATGTAGCCGGCGACGTGCGCGTCCTGCTCGGTGACGCCCTCGGCGGCGTCGAGCACCAGCACGGCGACGTTCGCCGCCTCGATCGCCTGCAGCGCCTTGACGATCGAGAAGTACTCGGCGCCCTCGCCTGTCCTGCCCCGGCGCCGCAGGCCGGCGGTGTCGATCAGCGTATAGCGCCGCCCGGCGCGCTCGAACGGCACCTCGATCGGGTCGCGCGTGGTGCCGGGCTGGTCGAAGGCGATGACGCGCTCCTCGCCGACCAGCGAGTTCACCAGCGTCGACTTGCCGACGTTGGGCCGGCCCACGATGGCGACCCGGGGATGCCCGTATGCGTCGTCTTCCTTGGTGTCGCCTTCGGGAAAATCCTCGAGAACCAGCTCCACCAGGTCCGACACGCCCTCGCCGTGGGCGGCGGAGATGGCGAGCGGGTCGCCCAGGCCGAGCTCGTGGAATTCGACGACTGCGGTATCGGGCTGCATGCCTTCGGTCTTGTTGACCGCGAGGTGCACCCGGTTCTTCGTCTTGCGCAGGTTGCCGGCGATCGTCCGGTCAGCGGGAGTCAGCCCTGCACGGCCGTCGACCACGAACACCACCGCGTCCGATTCGGCGATGGCCTGCTCGGCCTGGCGCGCCATCTCGACGTAGACGCCCTCCGCCGACGGCTCAAGCCCGCCGGTGTCGATCACCAGGAAGGGCCGCTCGCCGAGGCGGCCGTCGCCATAGTGGCGGTCGCGCGTCACGCCCGGCAGGTCGTGCACGATGGCGTCGCGGCTGCGCGTCAGGCGGTTGAACAGGGTCGACTTGCCGACGTTGGGCCGCCCGACCAGCGCGATGACCGGCTTCACGGCGAAAGGGCGTACAGGCCCCCGTCGCTGGTCTGCACCAGAAGCGCCGCGCCGGACAGCGCGAGCGGCCCGGCGCGCACGGCGGCGCCGGCGGGGTAGCGCGCGACGAAATCGCCCGACTCGCGCGAAAGGAAATGCACCTGCCCCTCGAAGTCGCCGACCACCACCGTGGCGCCGGCGGCCAGCGGCCGCGACAGCTGCCGATAGGCCAGCTTCTCCTGCTTCCAGAGCGTGGCGCCGTTGCTGCGGTCGAAGGCGTGCACCGTGCCGCGCTCGTCGGCGACGAAGGCGTAGCGCGCGTCGACGCTGACGCCGGTGACCGAGGACAGCTCGCGCGCCCACAGCTGCCGGCCGCTCGCCGCCTCGAAGCAGGCGATGCGGCCCTGGTAGGTGGCGGCGCAGACCTCGCGCCCGACCAGCGCCGGGTTGCCGACCACGTCGGCGATGCGCTCCAGCTCGTTGGCGCCCTTGGGCAGCGCCACCGTCGCCTCCCAGCGCTGCGCGCCGTTCGCCATCGAGACCGCCGCCAGCTTGCCGCCGGAGAAGCCGGCGAAGGCGGTGTCGCCCGCGATGGAGACGCCCGCCGGCGTGCGCAGGATGAGCGTGCCCGGCGCGCGCTGGTACACCCAGCGCCGCTTGCCGTCTTCCTCGCCGAAACCGAAGATGCGGTTGTCGATGCTGCGCACCAGCACCATGCCCTCGCCGACCGTCGGCGCGGCGAGCACCTCGCTCGAGACGCGGCCGCGCCAGCGCGGCTTGCCGGTGTCGGCGTCGAGGGCGATCACCTCGCCCTCCTCGGTCGCCACGACCACGCTGCGCGCGCTGGCGCCGACGCCGCCGGAAAGCGCCGCGTCGGTCGAGACGCGCCACTTCTCGCGGCCGTCCGCGGCATCCAGCCGCGCCACGCTGCCGTCGCGCCCGGCGACGTAGATCGCGTCGCCGACCAGCGCCGGGGAGAAGAAAAAGTCGCCGGCGCTGCTGGTGCCCGACGACCACAGCACCTTCACTTCCTTGGGATTGACCAGGTCGACCAGCTCGGCCGGCTTCGGGCCGGTGCTCGAGCTGCCGCAGCCGGCGAGCGCGAGCGCCGTCGCGGCGGCTGCGAAATACAGCGCTTGCCGCGCCATGCTCAGCTGCCGAGCGCCTCGAGCCGCATGCGCACGCTCTCGCGGAACTGCGTGTCCCGCTCGTCGCCCTTGTCGAGCGCGACCTTGTACGCCGCCTTGGCTTCCGCGGGCTGGCCCTTGGCGACCAGGATGTCGCCCTTCAGGGCGTTGTACTGCGCGTCGTATGCGGCGGCATGCGGCGCGTCGAGCTGCTTGAGCGCCTCGTCGTAGCCCTTCTCGTCGAGCAGCACGGCGGCCAGGCGCAGGCGCGCCAGGTCGCGGAAGTCTTCCGCGCTGGCGCGCTCGATTACCCACTGCAGCTGCGCCTTGGCGCTCTTCAGGTCGTTGCGGTCGTAGTAGAAGCGCGCCGACACCAGCGCGGCCATCGACGCGTACAGCGTGCGCGGGTAGTTCTCCGCCAGCGCGCCGGCGGCGTCGCGCATCGCCTTGGCGTCGCCCGCCTGCACCGCCTTGTCGACCGTGTGGTAGAGCGCCGCGGCGTCGCCGGCCTGGCTCGCCTGGTACACGCCCCAGTAGCGCCAGCCGGCAAACGCCAGCAAGCCGGCGACGATCACGCCGATCACCAGGTTGCCATGCGCCTTCCACCACGATTTCAGCTCGGCGAGCTGCTCCTGCTCTTCCAGATCCAGTGCCATCAGTTCCTCAGCATGTTCTTTACAGTATGCACGAGCTCGCCCTCCGGGCAGTTCGCCGTGCTCTTGGTCGCCAGCTGCTTCACCTGCACGACCCCCTGCTCGATCTCGCGGCTGCCGGCCACCAGCGCGACGCGGAAGCCCTTCTTCTCCGCGTACGACAGCTGCTCGCCGAGCTTCGCCGTCTCCAGGTACACCTCGGTATTGATCCCTTCGCCACGCAGGCGGTTCGCCCAGCCGAGGTAGCGCCCGAGCAGCTGCGGGTCCATGGCGGTGACCAGCACCTCGGCCGGCGTGCGCGCCGGCGGCTTGAGCAGGTTCATCTCCTTCAGCTTGGCGAACAGGCGCGATAAGCCGATGGAGATGCCCACGCCGGGCAGCTTGGTGGCGGTGAAATAGCTCGCCAGGTCGTCGTAGCGCCCGCCCGAGCAGATGCTGCCCAGGTCGGGATGGTCGATCAGCGTCGTTTCGTAGATCGTACCGGTGTAGTAGTCGAGGCCGCGGACCACGCCCAGGTCGACGGTAAACGCCGAGTCCGGTACGCCAAAGTCGCGGATGGCGCCTACGATGAACCTTAGTTCCTTAACCCCTTGCTGGAAGACGTCGCTGTTGGCTACCAGTTCCAGCTCGCGCAGCGTTTCGTCGGTCGGCAGTTTCGTGGAAAGCAGGTGGTACAGGCGCTCTGCGGAAACTTCCTTGACGCCTTGCTCGATCAGCGCCTCAATCACCGCGCCCTTACCAACCTTCTCGATCTTGTCGAGCTCGCGTAGCACCGCCCCCGAGTTCTCCTCGGCGACGTCGTAGCTCTGCAGCAGCCCCTTCAGGACTTTGCGGTTGTTGATGCGGATGCGGAACGCGCCGATGTCCATCTTGGTGAACAGGCGGTAGATGACGCTCGGGATCTCGGCCTCGGCGAGCGCGCTCAGCTTGCCCTTGCCGATGACGTCGATGTCGCACTGGTAGAACTCGCGGAAGCGGCCCTTGTTGGCCTGCGGGTTCTCGCCGCGCCAGACGCGCTGGATCTGGTAGCGGCGGAACGGGAACACCAGCTGGTGCTCGCGCATCGCTACGTAGCGCGCGAGCGGCACAGTGAGGTCGAAGCGCAGCGCGCCGCGGCCGGAGCCTTCCTCGCCCGGCGCCGCGGCCAGGCGCGACAGGCCGTAGATCTCCTTCTCCACCGCGCCCTTGGAGGTCAGCACCTCCTTCAGCTCGGCCGAAGGGGTCTCGATCGGCAGGAAGCCGTACAGCTCGAAGCTCGAGCGGATGAGGTCGAGCAGCGCGTTGAACTGCAGCTGCTCGGCGGGCAGGAACTCCTGGTCGAAGCCCTTCAGGAGCGCGGGCTTAACACGCTGCACCGGGCGGTTACCTATACCTTTCTTGGACGTACTTCTCGACGATGGCCTGGAATTCCTCGGCGATGCGCTCGCCCTTGAGCGTCACCGTCTTCTCGCCGTCGACGTAGACCGGCGCCACCGGCGTCTCGTTGGTGCCGGGCAGGCTGATGCCGATGTTGGCGTGCTTCGACTCGCCGGGGCCATTCACCACGCAGCCCATCACCGCGACGCGCATGTTCTCGGCGCCGGGATGCTTCGCTTTCCAGACCGGCATGCTTTCTCTCAGGAATACCTGGATTCTTTCGGCCAGCTCCTGGAAGTAGGTGCTGGTCGTGCGCCCACAGCCCGGGCAGGCGCTGACCATCGGGGTGAAGGCGCGGAAGCCCATCGTCTGCAGCAGCTCCTGCGCGACGACCACCTCGCGCGTACGGTCGCCGCCTGGCTCGGGGGTGAGGGAAATACGGATGGTGTCGCCGATGCCTTCCTGCAGCAGCACGCCCATCGCCGCGCTCGAGGCGACGATGCCCTTCGAGCCCATGCCGGCCTCGGTCAGGCCGAGGTGCAGCGCGTAGTCGCAGCGCGCGGCGAGCGCGCGGTAGACGCCGATCAGGTCCTGCACCTGGCTCATCTTGCAGGAGATGACGATGCGCTCGGCCGGCAGGCCGAGCTCCTCGGCATACTTCGCCGAGTCCAGCGCCGAGCGGATGACGGCCTCGCGCATCACCTGGTCCGCATCCGACGGAGAAGGTTTCTTCGCATTCTCGTCCATCAGGCGCGCGAGCAATTCCTGGTCGAGGCTGCCCCAGTTCACGCCGATGCGCACCGGCTTGCCGTACTTGATCGCGCACTCGATCATGGTGGCGAATTGCTCGTCGCGCTTCGCCCCCCTGCCGACGTTGCCCGGGTTGATGCGGTACTTGGCGAGCGCCTGCGCGCAGTCCGGGAACTGGGTCAGCAGCTTGTGGCCGTTGTAGTGGAAGTCGCCGACCAGCGGCACGCGGCAGCCGATCGCGTCGAGCCGCGCGCGGATGTGCGCCACCTGCGCGGCGGCTTCGGGCGTGTTCACCGTGATGCGCACCAGCTCGGAGCCGGCGCGCGCCAGCTCCTCCACCTGCCTGGCGGTGGCCTGCGCGTCGGCGGTGTCGGTGTTGGTCATCGACTGCACCACCACCGGCGCGCCGCCGCCGATCAGTACCTGACCGACCGCCACCTGGCGCGAGACCCGACGCATGAAGGTCATTGGATGGTGAAGCGCGCGACTTCGACCCGCGTGTGCGGCTTGAGGTCGAACTCGCGGCCGTTCAGCTCGACGCGCACGTGCGAGGCGTTGCCGATGACGAAGGTCAGCGGGCCGCGGCCCTGCACCACGCGCTCGGCGCCGGCGGGGTTGAGCGAGGACACCAGCTGGCGGCCGTTGCCGTCGGTGACCTCGAGCCAGGCCTCGTCGGACTCCACGCGCATCACGATGCGGTGCAGCCCGGACGGCGGCGCCGCGGCGACGGTCTGCACCACCGGAGCGGCCTTCTTCTCCGCCGGAGCGGCTTTCTTTTCGATCGGGGGTTTCTTCTCCTCCACTACCACCGGCGCGGGTGGGGGCGGCGGCGGCGCGACGCTCACCACCGGAGCCGGCGGCGGCGCGGCCTTGCGCGGCGGCTGCGCCTCGGCCTTCGGCTTGACGAACGCCATCTGCTTCGGCGCGGCGCGCTCGCGCTGCCACTGCCAGTAGAAGGCGCCGATCACCACCAGGATGCCGATGCCTCCCGCCAGGTACACCAGGGTGCTGCGCCTGCCGGAGTCGGAGAACGGCACCGGCTGGCTGAAGCGGGCGGCGAGCTGGTTGGAGTCGGGCGCGTTGTAGTGCGCGGCGACGCGCGGCAGCAGCGGCTCGGGATCGAGCTTCAGCAGGCGCGCGTAGCTGCGCACCATGCCGCGCGCGAAGGTGCCGCCGGGCAGGTCGTCGAAGCGGTCGGCCTCCAGCGCCTCGAGCTGGCGCACGCCGAACTTGAGCTGCTGCGCCACCTCCGCCAGCCCCATTCCGCGCGCTTCTCTTGCGGCGGCCAGCTCGGCGCCGACGCCAGGTGCCCCGTCAGTCATATTCCCCGCGCTGCAGCTTGCGGAACTCGTCCGAGGCCGGATAGCGCCGCCGCAGCTGCGTGGCGTAGCTCTGCTCGGCGACCTTCTGCCCGCCCCTGCGCTCGATGCGCAGCGCGAGCCACAGCGACTCGGCGCTCGGCGTGACCAGCTTGTTGTGCCGCTCGACCATGGTGCGCGCCTCCAGCACGCGGCCCTGCCGGTAGCGGATCTGCGCCAGCTGCAGCAGCGAGAGCGGCTCGTCCGGGTCGGCGCGCAGCGCGAGCTGGAAGTAGTCCTCCGCATCCTTCACGTTCTTCAGGCGCAGGCTGCACAGGCCGGCCACCGAGTACGAGCGCCACGGCGTCGGGTACAGCGGGTTGCGCGCCGCGTTCATGAAGTAGGTGATCGACTCCTTCTCGCGCGCGGTGTTGCAGAGGAACCAGCCGTAGTTGTGGTTGATCTCCGGGTCGTTGGGCGCGAGGCGCAGCGCGCGGTCGAAATTCTGCTCGGCCTGGACGTTCTGCTTCAGCTCCCAGTACACCAGGCCGTAGAGGCCGTAGGCCTGCGCGAAGCTCGAGTCGGCGGCGACCGCGATGCGCAGCTCCTCGAGCGCGACGTTCATGTTGCCGCGGCTGTAGTACAGCCCGGCGAGCTCGGTGTGCAGCTTGGCGCGGTCGCGCGCGGCGCCCACCTCGCCGACGATCGGGCCGCCGTCGGGCCCCTGGCCCTCGTTTTGCGAGGCGCAAGCCGCGAGCAGCGCCAGGGCAACGACGCACGCCAGGCGGCTCATGCGCGCACCTCCTTCAGGGCGATGCGCGCGCTGCGGCGCGTGCGATCCGCGACGTCGCCGGCCAGCTGGCCGCAGGCGGCGGCGATGTCGTCGCCGCGCGTCTTGCGCGTGGTAACCGTCAGGCCGGCGCGGTTGAGGATCTCGGCGAAGCGGCGGATGCGCTCCGGGTCGGAGCGCTTGAACTCCGAGCGCGGGAACGGGTTGAACGGGATCAGGTTGTACTTGCAGCGGATCTGCTTCGCGATGTCGACCAGCTCGCGAGCGTGCTTCGGCTCGTCGTTCACGCCGTCGAGCATGACGTACTCGAAGGTGACGAAATCGCGCGGCGCCTTGTCGAGGTAGCGGTTGCACGCCGCGATCAGGTCCTTCAGCGGGTACTTGCGGTTGACCGGCACCAGGCGGTCGCGCAGCTCGTCGTTCGGCGCGTGCAGCGAGATGGCGAGCGCCACCGGGCACTCGTCGCGCAGCCGGTCCATGCCGGGGATCACGCCCGCGCTCGACACCGTCACGCGCCGGCGCGACAG
>DASUZH010000602.1:0-2338 GCA_036376975.1 Burkholderiales bacterium
CTTCCCGTTCGAGTGGATCGAGATCTGCCTGATCGTGCTGCCGGTGTTCACGCCGATCCTCGGCAAGCTCGACTTCTCCGAGCACCTCGGCGGCCAGGCGCCGTTCTTCCTCGCCTGGTTCGGCGCGCTGGTGGCGGTGAACCTGCAGACCTCCTTCATGACGCCGCCCTTCGGCGCCACCCTCTTCTACCTCAAGGGCACGGTGCCGCCGGGCATCACCATGAGCGACGTCTACCGCGGCATGTGGCCGTTCGTCGCCATCCAGATCGTCGGCCTGGTGCTGTGCATCGCCTTCCCGCAGATCGTGCTGTGGCTGCCCCGCATCGCGGGGCTACTGGAGTAGCGCGGCGATCTTTTCCGGCGTGATGCGCGCCTCGTCCTCGAGGGTGGTGGCGTAGCCCACCGGGATGCGCGGCGCTCCCAGGCGCTTCACCGGTACGTTCAACTCTTCCGCCACCGTAGCGGCGATCTCGGCGCCGAGGCCCGCCACCTGTACGGCTTCGTGCACCACGAGAAGATTCTTTGTTTTTTGAACTGAAGACAGGACCGTCTCACGGTCCCATGGCCAGAGGGTCCTCAGGTCGATGATCTCCACCGACTTTTTCGTCTGCGCCTGCAGGGCCGCATGCACCGTGCGCGACCAGGTCACCAGCGTCAGGTCCTTGCCCTCCCTGACCACGTTCGCTTTCCCCAGGGGGACGCCCTGAGGGGAAACCTCGCCCTGCAGGCCCCACAGCTCCTTGTGCTCCATGTAGATCACCGGGTCGCCCGATTCGAGCGACGCCGCGAGCAGCGAGTAGTTGTCCTGCGGGGTGGACGGCGCCACCACCACCAGCCCGGGGATGTGCGCGAACCAGGCCTCCAGGCTCTGCGAATGCTGCGCCGCCGAGCCGCTCCATAGGCCGATCGGCAGGCGCGCCACCAGCGGCACGCGTCCCTGCCCGCCGAACATGTAGCGGGCCTTGGCGGCCTGGTTGACGATCTCGTCGATCGCGCAGAGCGCGAAGTCGACCACGCGCATCTCGACCACCGGCTTCAGCCCGGCGAGCGCCATGCCGACCGCCGCGCCCATGATGGTCGACTCGGAGATCGGCGTGTCGATCACGCGCGCGGCGCCGAACTCCGCGTGCAGGCCGCGGTACTGCTGGAACACGCCGCCGCGGCCGACGTCCTCGCCCAGCGCCACCACGGCCGCGTCGCGCTGCATGGCGGCCCGTAGCGCCTCGCATCCCGCCTGGGCGTAGGTCATCAGCGCCATTGGTCGCCGCCGGTGTCCTGGACGTCCTCGTAGGCTTCCTTGGCGGGCGGCCGGGGCGCTTCGGCCGCCGCCTTCAGCGCCTTGGCGACCTCCGCTTCGGCCTCGGCGTGTATTTTTTTCACTTCCCCCTCGTCGAGCCCTGCGGCCGCGAGCAGCAGCGGATCCGATTCCATCGCCCGCTTGACCTGGTTCGGGTCGCGGTAGCCCGCGGCGTCGACCGAGACATGGCCCTTGAACCGGTATGTGATGGCATGCAGGAACCTCGGTCCCTTGCCGCTCTTCACCTGTGAGATGAGCGCGCCTGCAGCCTGGTCCACTGCGAAGACGTCATTCCCGTCCACCTTCCCGCCCGGCACGCCGATCGCCATCGCGCGCGCCAGCGCGCCCTCGCCCGCCGTCATCGCGTCGGTGGCGGTGGTCGCCGACCAGCGGTTGTCCTCGCAGACGAAAAGGACCGGCAGGGCGTGGATCGCCGCCCAGTTGAGCGCCTCGAGGAACGGCCCGCGGTTGACGGCGCCGTCGCCGAAGAAGCAGACCACGATTCTTTTCTCGTTTCTTAGCTTTATCGCGTGGGCCGCGCCGACCGCTATCGGCATGCCCGCCGCCACCACGCCGTTGGCGCCCAGCATGCCGACCGAGAAGTCGGCGATGTGCATCGAGCCGCCCTTGCCGCCGTTGAAGCCGCTGGCGCGGCCGAACAGCTCGCACATGGTGCGCTCCATCGACGCGCCCTTGGCGAGGGTGTGGCCGTGGCCGCGATGCGTCGACGTGATGTAGTCGTCCTTGGCCAGGTTCAGGCAGACCCCCGCGGCCACCGCCTCCTGGCCGGTCGAGAGGTGCAGCGGGCCGCGGATCCTGGCCTCCGACAGGCTGGCGCCGAAGGCGGCGACGCCGCCGCGCGACGCCTCCTCGGCAGCATTTTCAAACGCCCGGATGCGCGCCATGGCGCGGTACAGCGACAAGGCCCGCTGCGGGCTGACGGGTGCGGTTTTTTTCAAGGCGCCGCAGTCTAGCAAACGCCGTTTTCGAACCTGACTGGCGGGGACAGCTTTCCTAGTAGTCCCGGGGGGGGCCCGCCAG
>DASUZH010000603.1:0-7744 GCA_036376975.1 Burkholderiales bacterium
CTGGCGGCGCCTCACGCTAGGCGAGCGCGTAGCGCAGAGTCTCGGCCTCGGTCGGCCAGGAGGTGTCGAACTGCCAGCTGTGCTGCGCCTCGAGGCGCAGGCGGAACGCCTGCTCGAGGTCGCGCGGCGCGATCGCCGCGCACTGCGCTGGAAAGCGCGCGAGGAAGCTCGACGCGATCACCGCGCACTCGCCGATCTCGCCCGCCGAGCCGTCGGCGATCTTGCGGCCGTGCAGCCAGAGCGCCTCGCCCTCGACGTAGGCCGGCAGGCCGAACTGGCGGTAGGTCGCCGCCGCCGGCGCCGCCGCCCAGGAGAACCAGCGCTGCCTGCGTCCCGGCGCGTGCTTGAGCGGCGCGATGAGGGAGAACAGGTGCTTCTGATCTTTAACCTGATCGCGGCCTTGCGCCCAGGCCAGGATCGGCGCCGCCCCGCTCGCCTGCGCCTGCGCCAGGCGCGCGCAGGCCGATTCGAACTCGGTCGGGGCCAGCCTGATCCAGCGCGCCATCATGCGGCCGATTATTCCATAATCCGTGCTACGCAAAGGGAGCGCGGCAATGATTCCGATGAGCAAGCAGGAGATCAAGGATTTCTGGCACGGTTTCTGCGAGCGGCAGAAGGTGCCGGCTGCGTTGCGCGCGAAGGGCGATCAGGAAATCGACAAGGACCCCGAGCACTGGGCCGATCACACGATGTGGGAGCTGCTTGAAGCGGTAAAGAAATAAATGGGGTCTGACCCCATTTAAGTTACAGCTCGATATCCTCGCGGATCGCGGCGATGCCGGCCGCCGCGCAGGCCTCGTCTTCCTTCCCGCCGGGCGCGCCCGATACGCCGATCGCGCCGAGCAGCGAGCCGCCGGCTTCGATCGTCACGCCGCCGGCGACCGCGACCACGCCGGGCCGGTTGCGGATTCCCGCCTGCGGGCTGCCGGGCTGCGTGCCCTGCGCGAGCTCGGCGGTGCTGATGCGGAAGCTGGCCGCGGTCCACGCCTTGGCCTGCGCCATGTCGACCGTGTGCGGGCCGGCGAACCGGTCGCGCAGGAACACCTGGGTGACGCCCATGCGGTCGACTACGGCGATCGCGGCCTGGTAGCCGCTGTCGCGGCATTTCTTCAGCGCCGCCTGCGCGGCTTTCAGCGCGGTTTCGGGTGTGAGGACCTTCTGCGTGAAGGTGGCCTGGGAATGCGCTTCACAAATGAAAAACATTCCCAGAACAACCCAGGCTGCCCTCACTTCTTCCTCATGAAGAAGGTGAACTCGCGGTTCGCCTCGCCGTGCTGCAGCAATTGATGCCCGGTCTGCTTGGAGAAGGCCTGGAAATCCTTCACCGCGCCGGGGTCGGTGGCGACCACCTTCAGCACCTGGCCCGAGGCGAGGTCGCTGAGCGCCTTCTTGGTCCGCAGGATGGGCAGCGGGCAGTTGAGGCCGCGGGTGTCGAGTTCCTTGTCGAAGTCCATAAAGTATTATGCCGCATGGACAAAGCGACGACCGAGGGAGCGGCGTCGAACTGGCTGGTCACGGTGGCGCAGCTGCCGCTCGAGGATCCGGCGTCGCGCATGCGCGTGCTGCGCACGCTCGAGGCGCTCGGCGCGGCGGTGGTGCGCGAGGGCGTCTACATCCTGCCCGACACGCCGGCCAACCGCACCGCGCTCGACACCCTCGGCCAGTACATCTTCAAGAGCGCCGGCACGGCGCACGTGCTGCAGGTGGCGGCGGCGTCGCCCGAGCAGCAGCAGGCGTTCCGCCGCATGTTCGACCGCACCGCGCGCTACCACGACCTGATCAAGAACGTCGAGGCGCTGCGCGTCGGCTTCGGCCATTCCGATCCGAGCGCGATCGCCGCCGTGCTGCACAAGCAGCGGCGCGACCTGGAGACCATCGTCGCGCTCGACTTCTTCCCGAACGAGGCGCGCAGCCGCGCCGAGAAGGCGATCGCCGATACCGACGTCGCGGTGCGCAAGCTGATGTTCCCCGGGCAGACGCAGACCGGCATCCGGCCGAACGAGCGCCTGACGCAGCGCGCCTGGGCGACGCGCAAGCCGCTGTGGGCCGACAAGCTGGCCTGCGCCTGGCTGATCCGCCGCTTCGTCGACCCGGAGGGCACGGTGAGCTGGCTGGAGCGCGCGCAGGCGCTGCCCGCCGGCGCCATCGGCTACGGCTTCGAAGGCGCCAACTTCGCCAACAGCGAGAGCCGCGTCACCTACGAGGAGATGCTGTTCCAGCTCGGCCTGGCGAAGAACCCGGCGCTGGCGCGCATCGGCAGCATCGTGCACTTCCTCGAGGCGGGCGGCACGCCGGTGCCGGAAGCCGCCGGCGTGCAGACGCTGCTGCAGGGCGCGGTGCGCCGCTCGCAGAACGAGGACCAGCTGCTGGGCGAGGCGGAGAAGACCTTCGACCTGCTGTACGAGGCGTATTTCGAGGCGCCCAAGGCCAGGGGCCAGTAGCGGCTACTTCTTCTCGCGCATCTCCTGCGCGTGCTCGTTGCGCAGCTCCTTCAGGCGCGCGTCCACCACCGACAGCTGGTAGAAGTCGCCGTCGCCGGCATCCCTCGCCAGCTGCAGCTGCTCGATCGCGGCCTGCAGCGAGCCCTGCAGCACGTAGACCTCGGCCTGCGCCTGGTGCTGCAGCAGGCGCTTGCCGAGCGCGTTGTAGGTGCGCGACTGCAGCGTGAGCAGCCGCGGGTCGCGCGGATACGTGCGCACCGCTTCCACCAGCTGCGCCGCCGCGTCCTGCGGACGCCCGGCGTCGAGCAGCGTGCCGACCTGCGCGTAGACCAGCGGCCTGTAATACGGGTAGCGCGCGCGGGCCTGCGCCAGCAGCGCGACGGCGCCGGCGTTGTCGCCCAGCCCCTGCCGCACGCGCGCGGCGAGCGTTTCGACCATCGGCCCGCTGCCGCCCGCCTTGCGCAGGCGGCCGACCTCGGCGTCGGCTTCCTTCACGCGCCGCGCGCGCAGCTGCGCGTTCGCCAGCCCGTAGCGCGCCGCGGACTCGCTCGGGTAGCGCCCGTCGCGCAGCGCGCTCTCGAAATGCGTCACCGCGTCGCGCGCGTCGCCCTGGCCGGCGCGCAGCTTGGCGCGCGTGAGCTGGAACTCGGGCGCGTCGAGGTGCTGCTTGTACGGCAGGTTGACGGCGCGGCTCTGCGCGTCGGAGATGCGCTCGACGCTCATCGGGTGGGTGCGCAGGTAGCCCGGCACGCTGCCGTCGTCGCCGATGCGCGAGGCGCGCTGCATCTTCTCGAAGAAGGTGGCCACCGCGCGCGGGTCGAAGCCGGCGTTGGCCATCGCCTGCATGCCGATGCGGTCGGCTTCGCGCTCGAAGTCGCGCGTGTAGTTGAGCTGCTGCTGGACCGCGCCGGCCTGCGTCGCCGCCGCCGCGCCGGCCGCCAGGTCGGGGCGCGAGCGCGCCAGCAGGATGGCGGCGGCGAGCGCCGCCAGCATCGGCATCTGCATCTGCTGCTGCTGCGCGATCATGCGCGAGATGTGGCGCTGGGTAACGTGCGCGATTTCATGGCCCATCACCGAGGCGAGCTCCGACTCGGTCTCGGTCGCCGCCAGCAGCCCGGTGTTGACGCCGATGAAGCCGCCGGGCAGCGCGAAGGCGTTGAACGTCGGGTCGCGCACGCCGAAGAACTCGAAGTCGTGGCGCGCGCCGGAAGTCTCCTGCGTCAGGCGCGCGCCGAGGTTGCCGAGGTAGTCCGACACCTCGGCGTCGTCGATGTACTGCGGGTCGCGGCGGATCTCGCGCATCAGGCTCTCGCCGATGCGCCGCTCGACCTGCGGCGAGAGCGTGGTCTCGCCCGCCCCGCCCAGGTCGGGCAGGTTCTGCGACACCGCCGCCGGCATGGCCGCCAGAGCCGCGGCGACGAAAAGTGCTCTTCCCTGCATGTGTTTATGATAGCGCCCGCCATGGCAGGTTCCGTGAAGAAGAAGCTGACCCATTTCGATGCGCGCGGCGCAGCGCACATGGTTGACGTGGGCGAAAAACCCGCTACGCACCGCGTCGCGGTCGCCTCCGGGCGCATCCGCATGCGGCCGGCGACGCTGCGCCTGGTGGCCGCCGGGCGCGCGAAGAAAGGCGACGTCCTCGGCGTCGCGCGCCTTGCCGCGATCCAGGCCGCCAAGCGCACTCCGGAGCTGATCCCGCTCGCCCACCCGGTCGCGCTCACCCGCATCTCGGTGTCGTTCAGAATCTCGAAGCCAAAGTCGCAAATCGAGCTGAGGGCGCAGGTCGAGTGCCGCGGCCAGACCGGGGTCGAGATGGAAGCCCTCACCGCCGCCGCGGTCGGCCTGCTCACCGTCTACGACATGCTGAAGTCGGTCGACCGCGGCATGACGCTGGGGCCGATCCGGCTGGAAGAGAAACGCGGCGGCAAGTCGGGCGTGTTTCGTCGCTAGAATAGGGGTATGAACACCCTACGCAGAGCCCTGATCGGCGCCGCGGCCGCCCTGCTGCTGAAGCCGTTCGCCGCGCTGGCGGCCTGGAGCAAGGAGGCGTTCGGCGCGAAGAGCGCCGCCGACGCGCTGAAGAGCCTGGGCGCGGGCGCCGCCCAGCCGAGCAAGGACATCGTGATCGAGGCGCCGCAGATCGCCGAGAACGGCGCGGTGGTGCCGGTCGAGGTGCTCAGCAACCTGCCGGGCACCACCTCGCTGCTGGTGCTGGTGGAGAAGAACCCGTTCCCGCTCGCCGCGCGCTTCAGCTTCATGGAAGGCGCGCTGCCCTTCGTCAAGGTCAACCTGAAGATGGGCGAGACTTCCGACGTGCGCGTGGTGGCCCAGGCCGGCGGCCGCTTCTACACGGCGACGAAGGAAATCAAGGTCACGATTGGTGGATGCGGCGGCTGAGCCGCCTTAGGCGGCTGTAAGGCTAAGGAGACATAGATGGCTGCAGGACCGATGAAAATGCGCGCGACGCTGGGCAGCGGCTTTACCGACGTGCGCGTGCTGATGACCCACCCGATGGAGACCGGCCAGCGCAAGGACGCCGACGGCAAGGTGATCCCGATGCACTTCATCCAGAACGTCACCGTCAAGGTGAACGGCAAGACGGTGATGGAAGGCGAGATCAGCCAGGCGGTGTCGCGCAACCCGGTGTTCACCTTCCGCGTGAAGGGCGGCGCGAAGGGCGACAAGATCGAGGTCAGCTGGCTCGACAACCAGGGCCAGACCAACAAGGCGGAGACCGCGGTAGCGTGATGCGAGGTCTCGTTCTTGTCTTTCTTCTTGCCGCCTGGCCGGCCTTGGCGCAGGACACCAAGAAGGAAATCCAGAAATACCAGCAGATGATCGCCGACGGCAGCCCGGTCGAGCTGTTCGAGCTCGAGGGCGAGGCGCTGTGGAAGAAGCCGCAAGGGCCGAAGAACGCCTCGCTCGAGCGCTGCGACCTCGGCCAGGGCGCCGGCGTCCTCAAGGGCGCCTACGCGCGGCTGCCGCGCTACTTCAAGGACGCCGACCGCGTGATGGACCTGGAGACGCGCCTGCTGCACTGCATGCAGACGCTGCAGGGCCGCGCCAGGGACGAAGCCACCAAGCGCGTGTTCGGCAACGACGACCGGCCCTCGGAGATGGAGTACCTGTCGGCCTACGTCGCGGCGCAGTCGCGCGGGGTGAAGGTGGCCGCCGGCGAAACGCACCCGAAGGAGAAGGAGTCGATCGCGCTCGGCCGCAAGCTGTTCTTCCACCGCGCCGGGCCGTGGGACTTCTCCTGCGCGAGCTGCCACGGCGAGGCCGACAAGCGCATCCGCATGCAGGACCTGCCGGTGCTGTCGGAGCCGAAGTTCGCGCGGCCGGTGGTCGCCACCTGGCCCGCCTACCGCGTCTCCAACAGCCAGTTCAAGACCATCCAGTGGCGCATGAACGACTGCTACCGGCAGATGCGCATGCCCGAGCCGGTGTTCGCCTCCGAAGCCACCGTGGCGCTGATCCACTACCTGACCGCGACCGGCAAGGGCGAGCCCTACCGCGGACCCGGAACGAAGCGATGAAGCGGATTCTTCTCCTCGGAATTCTCTTTGTCCTCACCCCGGCATTCGGCGGTGACGAGGTCGAAGCCGTCCTCAAGCGCGACTTCAAGGCGCGCGGCCAGGCCGGCATGGACCGCGTGGCGCAGGACGGCCTGCAGCGCGTGTGCACCGAAAGCGACGACCGGCCGCCGGCCGCGCTGGCGAAGAGCCTGGAAGCCGACCAGATGAAGGCCATCGTCTATCCGGCGGGCGCGCTGATGGGCGACTGGAAGGCGGGCGAGCGCATCGCGCAGGGCGGGCGCGGCATGACCTGGAGCGACCGCGCCGGCAGCGCGAGCGACGGCAGCTGCTACAACTGCCACCAGGTCGGCCCGCAGGAAAGCTCCTACGGCACCCTCGGCCCCAGCCTGCTCGGCTTCGGCAAGGCGCGCGGCAGCGGACCCGACATGCAGCGCTACGTCTACGGCAAGATCTACAACGCCAAGGCGTACAACCTGTGCTCGACCATGCCGCGCTTCGGCCATTCGGGCACCCTCACCGAGCAGCAGATCAAGGACCTCGTCGCGCTGCTGCTCGATCCCGCTTCGCCGGTCAACCGGTAAAGCGCCCGGTGCCCATCCGACTGCCCGGGGGCCCAGCCGCTCGGCTGGCCTTGGCCTGGGCGGCGACGCGCCTGCTCACGGCGGCGGCGCTGGTGCTGTTCGAGGCGTCGCTGCTCGAGGACCCCATGCGCTGGCTCGCCCACATCGATCAGCGCGGAGTCGCGCAGGCGTTCCCGGAGTACCCGTGGCCGGCGGTGGGGTTGCTGTCGGTGCCGATCGCGTTCGGCGCCCTGAACCTGTACACGTACGGCGGCGCGGTGCTGCTCGGCGTGCTGGTCGCCGACGCGGGCTTCGCGTGGCTGCTGTGGCGCGCCGCGGGCCGGCGGGCGAGCGCCGGACTCTGGCTGTGGCTGCTCGCGGTGCCGGCAATCGGGCCGCTGATCCTGGCGCGCTACGACATCCTGCCCGGCGTGCTTGCCGCCGCCGCGCTGCTCGCCCTGCAGCGCGGCGCGCCGGCCGCCGCCGGCGCCTGCACCGCGCTCGGCATCGGGCTCAAGGTCTGGCCGGCGCTCGGCCTGCCGGCGCTGCTGGTTCCCGGCTCGGCCGGCAGCCGCGCCCGCCTGATCGGCGGCCTGCTCGGCGCCGGCGCTGCGCTGGCGGCCGCGACGGTGGCCGCCGCCGGCGTCGAGCGGCTGTGGTCGCCGCTCACGGTGCAGCTCAACCGCGGCCTGCAGATCGAAGCCTTCGCCGCGCTGCCCCTGCACTGGCTGCGCTACGTCGACGGCGGCGTGCGCTGGTCGACGGTCGACGTGGAGGCCTGCGCCTGCATCGAGGTCGCCGGCCCGGGCACCGGAACGGCGCTGGCGGCCGCGAGCGCAGCGGCGCTCGCCGGCGGCGCGGCGCTCGCCTGGCTGCATCTGCGCGCCCTGCGCGCGCCCGACGCGGCGCGCAGCGTGGCGCTCGCCGGCCTGCTCGTCATCCTGGTGGTGCTGCTCTCGGTCGCCACCTCGCGCGTGTTCAGCCCGCAGTACATGATCTGGCTCGCCGCGCTGCTCGCCGCGCTCGGCGCGCTGCCCGGCGGGATGCTCGAGCGCGGCGACGCCGTCCTGTTCCTCGGCGCGTGCCTGCTCACGCACCTGCTGTTTCCGTTCGGCTACCCCACCCTGTACGGCACGCCGCGCGGCTTCGGCCACTTCGCCATGCTCGTCGCGCTGACGCTGCGCGACGCGCTGCTCGTGGCGCTCGG
>DASUZH010000604.1:0-2807 GCA_036376975.1 Burkholderiales bacterium
CTTCTCAGCCGTCGAAGAATTCCTTCATCTTGTCGATCCAGCCCTTCGCGCGCGGGTTGTGGCGCGCGTGATCCTGCTGGGTGGCTGACTCGAATTCGCGCAGCAGCTCGCGCTGGCGCGAGTTGAGGCTGACCGGAGTCTCCACCACCACGTGGCAGAACAGGTCGCCGGGCTCGCGGCT
This sequence comes from Burkholderiales bacterium, assembly GCA_036376975.1. Classification (GTDB taxonomy): domain Bacteria; phylum Pseudomonadota; class Gammaproteobacteria; order Burkholderiales; family SG8-39; genus SCGC-AG-212-J23. Next base: position 182 of record DASUZH010000604.1, read on the forward strand.
GCGCACGCCCTTGATGCCCTTGCCCTTCAGGCGGAAGGTCTTGCCCGACTGGGTTTCGGCGGGCACGCGGATTCCGGCCGAGCCGTCGAGCGTGGGGATCTGGATCTCGCCGCCGAGCGCGGCGGTGACGAACGAGATCGGCATCTCGCAGTGCAGGTCGTCGTGGTCGCGCTGGAACACGGCGTGCTGCTTGATGTGCACCTGGACGTAGAGGTCGCCCGGCGGGCCGCCGTTCACGCCGGGCTCGCCTTCGCCCGACAGGCGCACGCGGTCGCCCTCGTCGACGCCGACCGGGATCTTCACCGACAGCGTCTTCTGCACCTTGGTGCGCCCGCTGCCGTTGCATGCGCTGCAGGGATTGGGGATCACGCTGCCCGAGCCGTGGCAGCGCGGGCAGGTCTGCGCGATGGAGAACGGGCCCTGCGAGACGCGCACCTGTCCGGCGCCGCGGCAGGAAGGGCAGGTGGTCGGCTGGCTGCCGGCCTTCGCGCCGCTGCCCTTGCAGGTCTCGCACGCCGTCATGCCCGGGATGCGGATCTTGGTCTCGAAGCCGTGCGCCGCCTGCTCGAGCGAGATCTCCAGGTTGTAGCGCAGGTCGGCGCCGCGGAACACGGTCGAGCGGCCGCCGCGCGCGCCGCCGAAGATCTCGCCGAAGATGTCGCTGAAGATGTCGCCGAACCCGCCCGGGCCGCCGGGCCCGCCGCCGGCCTGCGGGTTGACGCCGGCGTGGCCGAACTGGTCGTAGGCGGCGCGCTTCTGCGGCTCGCTTAGCACCTCGTAGGCTTCCTTCGCCTCCTTGAAGTGCTCCTCCGCCTTGGGATTGTCCGGATTGCGGTCCGGATGCCACTTCATCGCCAGGCGGCGATAGGCCTTCTTGAGGTCTTCTTCTGCGGCGTCGCGGTTGACGCCAAGGACCTCGTAGTAGTCGCGCTTGGCCACTCCTTATGAGCCCGTCTTCTTGTCCTTCACTTCGGTGAACTCGGCGTCGACCACGTTGCCGTCGTCGGCCTTCTTGCCGGCCTCGGCCTGGCCGGGCTGCGCCTGCGCCGACGCGCCCTGCGCCGCCTGCTGCTTGGCCTGCTCCGCGGCGTACATCTTCTCGCCCAGCTTCTGCGCCGCCTGCGCGAGCGCCTGCGCCTTCGCCTCGATGTCGGCCTTGTCCTCCGACTTCAGCACGCCCTCGGCGTCCTTCAGCGCGGCCTCGATCTTCTCCTTCTCGGCGGCGTCGAGCTGCTCGCCGTAGTCCTTCATCGACTTGCGCACCGAGTGCACCGTCGCCTCGGCTTGGTTGCGCGCGTTGACCAGCTCGAGGGTCTTGCGGTCTTCCTCGGCGTGCGCCTCGGCGTCCTTCACCATGCGCTGGATCTCGGCCTCGTTGAGGCCCGAGCTGGCCTGGATCTTGATCTTGTTTTCCTTGCCGGTCGCCTTGTCCTTCGCGGTCACATGGAGAATGCCGTTGGCGTCGATGTCGAAGGTGACCTCGATCTGCGGCATGCCGCGCGGCGCCGGCGGGATGTCGGTGAGGTTGAACTGGCCGAGCGACTTGTTGCCCGAGGCCATGTCGCGCTCGCCCTGCAGGACGTGGATGGTCACCGCGTTCTGGTTGTCGTCGGCGGTGGAGAACACCTGCTGCGCCTTGGTCGGGATGGTGGTGTTCTTCTGGATCAGCTTGGTCATCACCCCGCCGAGGGTCTCGATGCCGAGCGAGAGGGGCGTGACGTCGAGCAGCAGCACGTCCTTCACGTCGCCCTGCAGCACGCCGGCCTGGATCGCGGCGTTGATCGCCACCGCCTCGTCCGGGTTGACGTCCTTGCGCGGCTCGCGGCCGAAGAACTCCTTCACCTTGTCCTGCACCTTCGGCATGCGCGTCTGGCCGCCGACCAGGATCACGTCGTGGATCTGCTGCACCGACAGGCCGGCGTCCTTCACCGCGATGCGGCAGGGCTGGATGGTCTTCTCGACCAGGTCGTCGACCAGCGACTCGAACTTGGCGCGCGTGATCTTCATCGCCAGGTGCTTGGGGCCGGACTGGTCGGCGGTGATGTAGGGCAGGTTGATCTCGGTCTGCTGCGACGAGGACAGCTCGATCTTCGCCTTCTCGGCGGTTTCCTTCAGCCGCTGCAGCGCGAGCACGTCCTTCGCCAGGTCGACGCCCTGCTCCTTCTTGAACTCGCCGACCACGTAGTCGATCAGGCGCTGGTCGAAGTCCTCGCCGCCGAGGAAGGTGTCGCCGTTGGTGGCCAGCACCTCGAACTGCTTTTCCCCCTCGACGTCGGCGATCTCGATCGCCGAGATGTCGAAGGTGCCGCCGCCGAGGTCATAGATGGCGAGCTTCTCGTCCTTCTTCACCACCTTGTCCATGCCGAAGGCGAGCGCGCCTGCGGTGGGCTCGTTGATGATGCGCTTCACCTCGAGGCCGGCGATGCGGCCGGCGTCCTTGGTGGCCTGGCGCTGGGCGTCGTTGAAGTAGGCGGGGCAGGTGATGACCGCCTCGGTCACCGGCTGGCCGAGGTAGGCCTCGGCGTCCTTCTTCAGCTTGCGCAGGATCTGCGCCGAGACTTCCTGCGGCGAGATCTTCTTGCCGCGCACCTCGACCCAGGCGTCGCCGTTGTCGGCGCGCACGATC
>DASUZH010000605.1:0-3566 GCA_036376975.1 Burkholderiales bacterium
GTGATCGTCACCAGCGAGGCGGTGGTAGCGGCGATCCTCGACCGCCGGATGAGCGCCGACCAGGCGGTTGAGCGCGGCCTGCTGTTCCGAGGAAGCTGACGCGGCCGGTCGTCACCTCGTCGAGAGCGGCGCCGCGACCGCCATCGGATCAGCGCGCGTTGTGGTTGACGAGTTCGAGGGATTCGTCGGCCACCACCACGTTGCTGGCGGAGAACATCCTCCTCTGCATCCGCACGATGCGCCGGGTCTCCTCGGCGTGCCAGGCCGTGTACTCGAAGTTCACCCCGTCGTGCTGGCCGAGGCGCGGATCGCGGAACTCGATCTCGCGCGAGCCCTTCATGGTCACCTTGAGCGCGCGGAAGGTGCCGGCGGGAACGGTGACGCTTTCCCAGCCGACGGCACGGCCGCTCACCCGCCAGGGACGGCCGTCGGTGGACACGCCCGGGATGTTCAGCCAGTTGCCTTTCTCCGCGTCGGTGTTCGCCAGTAGGTACGGAGCAAACTCGGACAGCACCACGCCGTCGGGCAGCGCACGCTCGAATACGCGCGCCTCGCCTGCGGCAACCATCGAGTACACCTGACCGGCCTGCGACTCGCCTTCCAGCAGCGTCGCTTCGCGCACGATCAGTCCGTCGACTCCGGACACCGAAATGTTGACGGTCGCCCTGCGGCCGCCGAACGCGCGATCGGTGTAGCGGTACTTGAAGGTCGTGCCGGGCGCCGGCACGCCCGGGGCCAGGACGACTCCGCCTACGGTACGCGCAGCCTGCGCAGCGGCTGCGGCAGCGGCCTTCTTTTCCTCGGCGGCCTTCGCCCGCGAGCCCATCTCGCCGAGCCATTCCGCGGGCACGGCGAAATTGAGGTTGCCGGTTCCAGAGTGCTGGAAAGTCGTGATGCCGACCAGCTTTCCGCTGGTATCGAACAGCCCGCCGCCGCTCGAGCCGGCGGCGATCGCCGCCGTGGTCTGCACCAGCGGCTCCTTGCCGTCCGGGCCGCGCAACGCGGAAACGATACCCTCGCTGAACGTGTTCTCGAGGCCGCGGGGATTGCCCAGGGCGTACACCTTCTGCCCGACCCTGAGGTCGCGGGCGTTGCCGATCGCCACCGGGGGTGCGGTGAGGTTCTTCACGTCGAGCTGGCAGAGGTCGCGCGACGGGTCGGACACATCGACGCTCGCGATGTAGATGACGTTCTCGCGCTGCACGTGGATCTGGCGCAGCTTTGCGATCACGTGGCAGTTGGTCGCAACCTTGCCGGGGGCAATCACGACTCCGCTGCCGAGGACCGCGCGCCGGTCGTCGGCGTCGAAACCCCAGACAAAGAACACGCTCTGCGAGAGCGATGCGAAGAGCTTCTCTGCGGAAGCCTCTTGCGGCAGCGCGCTGCCGTGGAACAGGGTCAGCAGCAGAGTGAAGCAGATGCGGTGCATTTCCGTCCCTCCCTGGGCGCAATCTTAGCGCAGGAGCCGCACGCGCCCGGTCTTCAGCTCGTAGACGGCGCCGACCAGCTTGACGACGCCCTCCCGGATCCGCTCCTGGCCTTCGGGGGTGTCGCGCAGCTGGCGCATCGACCAGCGCACGTTGGCCTCGACCGCCATGTCGAGGCGTGCGTCCTCGCGCAGCCGCGGCGGCAGGCCGGTCAGCCCGGGCAGGATGCGGTCGAGCACCATCTCGATGCGGCTGCGCTCGCGCGCGCCTTCGTACTTCCTCGCCACCGCGGCCTGCACCGCGCCGCAGCCTTCGTGACCCAGCACCACGAACAGCGGCGTCTTCAGGTGCACCGCCGCGTACTGCAGGGTGCCCATGATCTCCGGCGAGATGATGTTGCCGGCCACGCGGACGATGAACAGCTCGCCGAAGCCGGCGTCGAACAGCAGCTCCGGCGGCACGCGCGAGTCGCTGCAGCCGACGATGGTGGCGTAAGGGCGCTGCTCCTTCGCCAGCTCGGCGAGGACTTCCTTCCTGACCGTAGGGAAGCGCGCCCGGCTGGCGAGGAAGCGCTTGTTGCCCGCCATCAGCCGGGCGAGCGCCTCGTCCGCCGTGTACACGCCTAGCTGTGCGCCTTGCCGAGGTAGACCGGCCCGGAGCGGCTGCAGCATGCGTCGACCAGGTCGTACACCATGCGCCAGTTGCGCGAGCGCAGGCTGGTGTGCGCGATGCCGGGCATCACGGTGAGCTGCTTGTCGGGGTTGGGCAGCCGCTCGAAGAAGTTGAGCACGTCCTTGTCGGTGGCGATGCCGTCCCACTGGCCGCGCAGGATCGCGGTCGGCACGTTGATCTTCGACGGGTCGAGCACCGGCAGGTTGGTCGACATGTCGACGTAGGTGCCGGTGGGCATCGAGTTGTCGAGCGCCAGCACCTGGTCGGCGAAGCGCTCGACCACCTGCGGGTCGTAGGCGTCGGGGTTGCCGTCGCGCGTGAAGATGCTGCGCACGAACGCGCGGTCGATCGGCCGGCGGTTGGAGGCGCGGTACTGCGGCAGGCGCTTGCGGCGCTCGGCGAGCGTCGGGCTGCCTTCGCCGGTGTAGACCAGCGCATCCAGCACGATGCGCTTGATGTTCTCCGGGTGGCGCTGCGCGAACAGGCCGACGCGCAGGGCGCCGGAGGAGGGCCCGTAGATCAGCAGCTTTTGGCCGGTCTGCTTGGAAATGAAATCAGAAACCACCTTCAGGTCGTCGGCGCCGCAGGAGATGTCGGCGTTGACCGGCCGCGACTTGTCGGAGCGGCCGTAGCCCTCGCAGTCGAAGGTCCAGGTGTCGTAGCCCAGGCGCGCGAACCAGTCCATCACCGACGACTGCGCCTCGCCAGGGATCTGCAGGTCGAACGCCGGCAGCGACTGCACCGAAGAGCCGTGCACGAACACCAGCGGGCCGCGCGGCGCGTCGCCCAGGCGCTTGCGCCAGACGAACAGCTTCACGTCGCCCTGCGGCGTCTTCTTCACCGCCCAGTGCTCGGTGCCCGAGGGCTTTGCATCCTGCGAGTGAGAAGAAAACGGCAGCGCGGCGGCCGCCAGGCCGGTTGCAACCAGAAAATCTCTGCGGTCGGTCATGGAAAAAAAAGCCCGCGAGGTCGTCGCGGGCTCCCTCTCGAGTGCAAACGTTATCCCTTGTTCACGTAGCCGTAGGCGAGGTTGGTGCGCTCGCTGCCGTGCTTCTCGTAGATCGACTTGTAGTAGGCGAGCCGGTCGGTCTGCAGCTCGGCGCGCTTCGCCGGCGAGTAGCCGTAGATGCGCGCGTTGTTCTCGCCCAGGATGGCGCGCTTCACCGGGCCGTCGGCGGGCCCCATCGGCGCGAGTCCGTACTTCTTCTGGATGTCCTCGGGGATCTCGAGGCGGCGCAGCGCCTCGATCTGCCATTGCGGCGAGCCGGTCCACAGCGAGTCGGTGCCCCACACCACGTGGTCGGCGCCCAGGCCCTTGATCATGTAGCCGAGCATGTACGCGGCGACGCGCGGCTCCGCCATGTTGCTGTGGGCGAAGATCTGGCCGAGGTCGGCGTAGACGTTGTTGACGCCGTACATGGCGGGAATGTCGGCCAGGTCGGAGACCCAGTCGACGCGTCCCTGGCG
>DASUZH010000606.1:0-2951 GCA_036376975.1 Burkholderiales bacterium
AGGCGGCGGTGGCGCTCACCAACCGCATGCTGATCATGCAGCTCGAGCAGCTGTTCGAGTCGTTCATCAACCTGATGAACTCGGCGATCGACGAGAAATCGCCCTACACCGGCGGCCACTGCCAGCGCGTGCCGAACCTGACCATGCTGCTGGCCGAGGCGGTGAACGAGACGCGCGATGGCCCGCTCGCCGACTTCAGCATGAACGAGAAGGACCGCTACGAGCTGAAGATCGCCGGCCTGCTGCACGACTGCGGCAAGGTCACCACCCCGGTGCACGTGGTGGACAAGGCCACCAAGCTCGAGACCATCTACGACCGCGTCCACCTCATCGACACGCGCTTCGAGGTGCTGAAGCGGGACCTGGAAATCCGCCACCTGAAGAACAACCTCGGCGCGCAGGAGCTGAAGGCGAAGCTCGAGCAGATCGAGGACGACCGCAAGTTCCTGCGCACTTGCAACGTCGGCGGCGAGCGCATGAAGGACGAGGACGTCGAGCGCGTGAAGCGCATCGCCGCCTACCGCTGGCGCGACGTGTCCGGCGAAGAGGCCGACTTCCTGTCGGCCGACGAGGTCAAGAACCTGACCATCCGCGCCGGCACGCTGACCGACGACGAGCGCAAGATCATCAACCACCACATCGTCGCCACCATCAAGATGCTCGAGGCGCTGCCGTGGCCCAAGCACCTGACCAAGGTGCCGGAGTACGCCGGCGGGCACCACGAGCGCATGGATGGCAAGGGCTATCCGAGGGGACTGACCCGCGAGCAGATGTCGGTGCAGGCGCGCTGCATGGGCATCGCCGACATCTTCGAGGCGCTCACCGCCAAGGACCGGCCCTACAAGAAGGGCAAGACGCTGTCCGAGTCGCTCGAGATCCTCGGCCGCATGAAGCTGAACGGCCACGTCGACCCGGATCTGTTCGACATCTTCGTCAGGCGCAAGGTCTACCGGCGCTACGCCGAGATGTTCCTCGACCCGGAGCAGATCGACGCGGTCGAGGAATCCAGGATCCCCGGCTACGCCCCCTGAGCGCAGTAGCGCCGCCACATCTGGCGGTAGGCGTTCTCCAGGTCGCGCGTGAAGCCGGCTTCGTCCATCAGCGGGCTGGCCCGCAGGCGCTCGCGCAGCGTGGCGCGCAGCCCGGCCAGCGCCGGCGCGCGCGACAGCTCGGCCGAGCGCCGCACGTAGTCGTCCGCGCCGTCGGCGATCCAGTCGCCCAGCCCGGCGGTGGCGAGCACGCTCGCCGCGCTGCGCGAGCTCGGCCGCTCGCCGGGGGCGGTGAGGACCGGCACGCCCATCCAGAGCGCGTCGAAGGTGGTAGTGCCGCCGCTGTAGGGCGTGGTGTCGAGCGCGACGTCGACCTGGTTGTACCAGGCGAAGTAGTCCTGCAGCGAGACGTAGGGCACCAGCTGCAGCCGGCCGGCGCCGATGCCGAGCGCGGCGAAGTCGGCCAGCAGCCCGTCGTGCGCGCGCCCCGGCGGCACGCCGAGGATCACCAGCCGCGAGGCGGGGGAGCGCGCGAGCACCCGGGCCCACAGCCCGCGGCTCTGCGGCGAGAGCTTGAGCGCCTGGTTGAACGAGCCGAAGGTGACGTACCCGTTGCGCGCGCAAGGCGGCGCGGGCGCGGCCGCGACCGATATGAACGGCCGGTAGCACCACTGGCTGTGCGGCAGGCGCACCAGCTTCTCCGTGTGCCGCGCGTCGCCCGGCCCGGGCGGGTCGGCGGTGGCGTCGGAGATGCGGTAGTCGATGCGGGTGAGGCCGGTGGTGTTCAGGTAGCCGAGCCAGGTGGCCTGCAGCGGCGCGGGCTTCTGCGCGAACACCGCGAGCTGCGATTCGCCCGAGTGGCCGGCGAGGTCGACCAGGATGTCGATGCCGTCGGCGTGCACCGCGTCGGCGATCTGCTGCGCGGACAGGCCGGCGCAAGCGCGCCACGCGTCGGCCCGCGCCTGCAGCCGGCGCGTGTACTCGTCCGCGCGCTCGGCGGTCGAATAGCAGAACACCTCGACCGCGTCGCGCGCGCGGCGCTCGAGCACCGGCAGCAGGAACAGCGCCACCACGTGGTAGGAGAGGTCGCCCGAGACGTAGCCGATGCGCAGCCGGCGCGCGGGGTCGCGCGCGCCGGCGAAGCGGAAGCGCGCCGGGAAAGCGCGCTCGAGATCGCGGCCGAACGCGGCGTGGCGCTCGAACAGCTCGCCCTCCGCGATGCCGGCGGAGGCGTTGAGCGCGAACAGCTCGGCCGAGGCGAGCTCGGCGTCGCGCGGCGCCTGGCGATAGAGCTGCACCGCTTCCTCGACGCGGCACTGCCCGAGCAGCACGCCGCCGAGCATCCGGTAGGCCCGCGCGAAGCCGGGCTGGGCGGCGATCGCGCGCCGCAGCGCCTGCTCCGCCTCGCTGAGGCGCGCCACCTTCTTCAGCACCACGCCGTAGTTGTAGAGCGCCTCGGCCCAGTCCGGGCGCTGCTCGAGCACCGCTTCCAGCTCGCGCGCCGCGCCGGCGGGGTCGCCCTGCGCGTCGAGCACGTGGAACAGCGTCGCGCGCGCGTCCAGGCTGCGCGGATCGACGGCCAGCGCGCGGCGCAGCGCGCCGGCGGCGTCCTGCAGGCGCCCGAGCCGGCGCAGGATGCCGGCCTGCAGGAACAGCGCGCCGAAATCCTGCGGCCGCTGCTCGAGCGCGGCGGCGAGCTCTCCCGCGGCGGCCTCGAGCTTGCCCTGCGCCTCGAGCGCGCAGGCGAGGACCACGCGCGCGTCGGCGAAATCCGCCTTGTGGCGCAGCGCCTGGCGCAGCAGCCGCTCGGCCGCCTCGTGCGCGCCGCCCTCGTAGCGCAGGCGGCCGAGGTTGTAGGCGGCGTAGGGATCGGCGGCGTCGATGGCGAGCGCCTGCTCGTAGGACGCCGCCGCGCCGCCGGCGTCGCCGAGGGCGGCGAGCGCGATGCCGAGATTGAGGTGC
>DASUZH010000607.1:0-3095 GCA_036376975.1 Burkholderiales bacterium
AGAAGAATTCCGGCGGGTGCTCGAGCAGGGGCTGCGCGTCGTCGCGCCCGACGCCGGAGCCATCGAGATCCACATCGAGCGGCCGAAGAATCCCGAGCATGGCGACCTGTCGAGCAACGTCGCCATGCAGCTCGCCAAGCAACTCAAGCGCAACCCGCGCGAGATCGCGCAGAAGTTCGTCGACGCCGCAGGACAGAGTCCCGCGATCGAGTCGCTGACCATCGCAGGCGCCGGCTTTCTCAACGTGCGCTTCAAGTCCGGCGCCAAGCTCGAGGTCATCCGCAGGATCCTGCGCGAAGGAAACGGCTTCGGTCGCTCTCAGGCGGAAAAAGCCAGGGTGCAGGTCGAGTTCGTCTCGGCGAATCCGACCGGCCCGCTCCACGTCGGCCACGGCCGCCAGGCGGCGCTCGGAGACGCGATCGCAGCTCTGCAGGAAGCGCGCGGCCACGCGGTGACGCGCGAGTTCTACTACAACGACGCCGGCGCGCAGATCGACAAGCTCGCCTGGTCGGTGCAGGCGCGCGCCAGAGGCATCAAGCCGGGCCAGCCCGGCTGGCCCGAGGAAGGCTACGCGGGCGAGTACATCGAGGAGATCGCGAGAGAGATCTCCAATGCAAATGATCTGGACGCGATTCGCAGGCACGCGGTCGGGTACTTGAGGAAAGAGCAGGACGCGGACCTGCAGGCATTCGGCGTCAAGTTCGATGTCTACTACCTCGAATCCAGCCTCTACACAGACGGCAGGGTCGACAAGACCGTCAACGCGCTGAAGGCGAGCGGCAAGACCTACGACAAGGACGGCGCGCTGTGGCTGCGCACGACGGATTACGGCGACGACAAGGACCGCGTCGTGCGCAAGTCCGACGGCAGCTATACCTACTTCGTGCCCGACGTCGCCTACCACGTCACCAAGTGGGAGCGCGGCTTCCGCAAGGTGATCGACGTGCAGGGCACCGACCATCACAGCACGGTCACGCGCGTGCGCGCCGGGCTGCAGGCGCTCGGGCTTGGCATCCCCAAGGGCTACCCCGACTACGTGCTGCACAGCCTGGTGAAAGTGATGCGCGGCGGCGAGGAGGTGAAGATCTCGAAGCGCGCCGGCTCCTACGTCACGCTGCGCGACCTGATCGACTGGGTGGGCCGCGATGCGGTGCGCTTCTTCCTGGTTTCACGCAAGGCCGACACGGAGTTCGTGTTCGACGTCGATCTCGCGCGCGAGAAGAGCCTCGAGAACCCGGTGTACTACGTCCAGTACGCGCACGCGAGGGTGTGCAGTGTGTTTGCACAGGGGTTTACTCCTCCGGACGCCTTTCAGCTCGAGCGGTTGAGCAATGAAAAGGAGCTGCAGCTGGCGAGAAGGCTGGAGGAATATCCGGACGTGATTGCTGTTGCGGCGGAGGAGCTGGCGCCTCATTCGGTCGCTTTCTACCTGCGCGAACTCGCGGCCGATTTCCACAGCTACTATAATGCCGAGCGCATCCTCGTCGAAGACGAGGCGCTGCGCGCGGCGCGACTGGCGCTGTGCGCGGCGGTGCGCCAAACGCTCGCCAACGGCCTGTCGCTACTCGGCGTCAGCGCCCCGGAGAAGATGTGATGGCCAGACCCCGGTTCAGGACCGCGACGCGCAAGAGCTCGGAGGGCAGCTTCGTCCTCGGCATCTTCGTCGGCCTGCTGGTCGGCATCGCGATCTCCGTCGGGGTGGCGTTCTACCTGAACCGCACGCCGGTGCCGTTCGCGGTGTCGAAGCCGAAGGACGAGAAGGCGCCGGCCGGCAAGACCCCGGCGATCGCCGGCTTGCCGCAGCAAAGCGCCGCTGCGCCCGCCGGCGGGGCGGAGAAGCCGAAGTTCGACTTCTACAAGATCCTGCCGGGCGCCGAGGAGGCGGTGTCGGACAAGGAGCTGCGCGACCGCCTCAAGGCGGCGAAGAGCCAGCCGCCCGGTCAACAGGACGCCTCGAAGGACGTTTATTTCATCCAGGCGGGGTCGTTCCAGAACCCTGCCGATGCCGACAACCAGAAGGCCCGCCTCGCGATCCTCGGCTTCGAGTCGAGCGTGGAGCCGGCCAACCTGCCCGACAAGGGCACGTGGTACCGGGTGCGCCTCGGGCCGTACAAGAGGGTGGACGAGATCAACAAGATACGCCAGGCGCTGGCGCAGAACGGAATCGACGCCAGCCTGGTCAAAATCAAGGAACAGTAGCCAGCCATGAAAAGACTGCTTTCTCTTCTTCTCGTCACCCTAGCCTTCCTGCCGGCCCTCGCCGGCGCCCAGGGCGGCAAGTACCAATACAGCCAGGTCAAGGCGCCGCTCGCGGTCGAGGACGGCAAGATCGAGGTGCTCGAGTTCTTCTGGTACGGCTGCATCCACTGCTACAACCTCGAGCCGCTGGTCGAGAAGTGGGAAAAAACCCTGCCGAAGGACGTCGAGTTCCGCCGCGTGCCGGCGATCTTCAACGACCGCTGGGCGCTCGACGCGGCGATCTTCTACACCTTCGAGGCGATGGGAATCCTCGGCAAGGCGCACAAGCCGTTCTTCGCCGCGATTCATCAGGACCGGCTGAAGACCGACAACAAACAGGCGCTCGCCGACTGGCTGCAGAAGAACGGCATCGACGCCAAGAAGTTCGATGACACCCTGCGTTCCTTCGGCGTGCAGACCAAGGTGCGCCGCGCGGCGCAGCTCACCGCCGCCTACAAGATCGACGGCACGCCGGCGATGGCGGTGCACGGCCGCTACACGGTCAGCACCGAGCAGGGCCGCTCGCGCGAGGGCATGTTCGAGACCGTCAACTACCTGACCGACGTCGTCCGCAAGGGCAAGTAGCGTGAGAGCGCTGCTCGGCGCCCTGCTCGGCGCCGTGTGCTGCGCAGCCCTCGCGCAGAAGCCTTCCCCGGTCACCCCGAAGGACTTCCAGCAGCTCGAGCACCCGCAGCCGGTATCGACCGGCGCGGCCGTCGAGGTGCTCGAGTTCTTCTACTACGGCTGCCCGGTCTGCTACGAGGCGCAGCCGCACGTCGCGCGCTGGCTGCTGAAGGCCGGTGGCGGCGTCGTCCTGCTCCGCGTGCCGGCCGCCTTCACCGGCAGCTCCGAATCCT
>DASUZH010000608.1:0-2993 GCA_036376975.1 Burkholderiales bacterium
CGCCGAGCTGCGGCGCGCGGCGCAGGCGCGCGCCGAAGCCGACGAGGAGGCGCTGCGCCGGGCGCGCGAGCGCGAGAAGCTCGAGGCGCGCGCCGGCGCCGGGCTGCATTCCAGGCTGGATGCCGAGCGCGCCGCGGAGCAGCTGGCGCTCGAGCGCGCCGAGGCCGAGACGCGCGCCACCGCCACGCTGCAGGCGCGCATCGCGGCGGAGGAGGCGCTGCAGGCCAAGGCGGCCGAGGCGGCGGACGCGACGCGCTTCGCCGCCGCGGCGAAGGAAGCGCGCCTCGCGCACGAGCAGCAGCTGAAGCGCATGCGCGCGCACGGGCGCGGCTGGGCGTGGATCGGCGCGCTGCTCGCGGCCGCCGCGCTGATCGGCTACCTCTGGTACGACAAGCCGCAGGCGCCGCAGCCGGGCGCCGCGGCGGGAGAGCCTCTCAAGCTTCGCCTCGAGCTCGAGCTGCGCAGATAGACCAGGACAGACAAGACAAGCAATCCCGCGCCGCCCTCACCCTCGCCGCGCTCGGCGTGGTGTTCGGCGACATCGGCACCAGCCCGCTGTACGCGGTGAAGGAGACTTTCTCTCCCGGGCGCGGCATCGACCTCAACAGCACCAACATCCTCGGCGGGCTGTCGACCATCTTCTGGGCGCTGATGCTGGTGGTCTCGCTGAAGTACGTCGTGCTGGTGATGCGCGCGGACAACAAGGGCGAGGGCGGCACCGTCGCGCTGCTCGCGCTCGCCAGCTCGGCGGTGCGGGAGCGCCCGCGCCTGCGCAGCTTCGTCACCCTGCTCGGCCTGCTCGGCGCGGCGCTGTTCTTCGGCGAGACGGTGCTGACGCCGGCGATCTCGGTGCTGTCGGCGATCGAGGGCCTGCAGGTCGGCACCGACCTGTTCGACCGCTGGGTCCTGCCCCTCACCATCGGCGTGCTGCTCGGCCTGTTCGCGCTGCAGAGCCTCGGCAGCGCCAAGGTCGGGCGCCTGTTCGGCCCGGTGTGCCTGCTGTGGTTCCTCGCCCTCGGCGCCTCGGGCATCTGGAACATCGCGCAGGAGCCCTCGGTGCTGCGCGCGCTCGACCCGCTGTACGCGATCGATTTCCTGACCAGCCACCACCTCGCTTCGTTCATCGTGCTCGGCGCGGTGCTGCTCGCGCTGACCGGCGCGGAGGCGCTGTACGCCGACATGGGCCACTTCGGCAAGTGGCCGATCCGCCTGGTGTGGTTCGCGCTGGTGCTGCCGGCGCTGGTGCTGAACTACTTCGGCCAGGGCGCGCTGCTGATCGCCAACCCGGGCGCGATCGACAACCCGTTCTACCTCGCCTTCCCGCACTGGGCGCTGTACCCGATGGTGGCGCTCGCCACCGCCGCCACCGTGATCGCCTCGCAGGCGTCGATCACCGGCACCTCGTCGCTCGCGCGCCAGGCGGTGCAGCTCGGCTTCCTGCCGCGCCTCAACATCGTGCAGACCTCGGCGCAGGCCTTCGGCCAGGTCTACATCCCGGCGCTCAACTGGTTCCTGCTGGTGATGGTGCTCACCGCGGTTCTGGTGTTCGGCTCCTCGAGCGAGCTGGCGCACGCCTACGGCGTGGCGCTCACCGGCACCATGCTGGTGACCTCGATCCTCACCTTCTTCGTCATCCGCTACGCCTGGGGCCTGCCGCTGTGGCTGTGCCTGTTCGCCACCGGCGTGTTCGTCCTCATCGACCTGGCGTTCTTCTCCTCGGCGATGCTGAAGACCGCCGACGGCGGCTGGTTCCCGCTCGCCATCGGCCTCGGCGTGTTCATCCTGATGACTACCTGGAGGCGCGGCCGCGAAGTCATGTTCGCCCGGCTGGCTGAATCGTCCGTGCCGCTCGCGCCGTTCCTCAAGTCGCTGTTCGTCGCCCCGCCGCAGCGCGTGCCGGGCACCGCGATCTTCATGACCGCGACGCCGGACGCGACGCCGCACGCGCTGCTGCACAACCTCAACCACAACAAGGTGCTGCACGAGCGGGTGATCTTCCTCACCGTGGAGATCCACGACGTGCCGTGGGTGCCGTTCGAGGATCGCGTCGAGTGCGTCGCGCTCGGCCACGGCTGCTGGCGCATGCTGGTGCGCTACGGCTTCATGAACCGGCCCGACGTGATCAGCGCGCTGACGCTGGCGGCCGCGCTCGGCGTCGAGTTCGACATGATGCAGACCTCGTTCTTCCTGTCGCGCCAGCAGATCGTGCCCTCGTCGGGCGGCCCCTCCACGATGGCGCGCTGGCGGGAGCGGCTGTTCGCCGCGATGGCGCGCAACGCGACCAACGTCACCGATTATTTCCGCATTCCGACCAACCGCGTGATCGAGCTCGGGACGCGCATCGAGATTTAGCAAGTCATTGTTTTATTGGCTGTAATAGTTGGCAGTTTGCGTTTTGTGCGGTGCGGGAGTAGCTTCCGCGGCCACCGTGTCGCACAACGGCCAGCCGCAGTCGAACGCCTCCACCGCAGGCCTCACCTTGCTGGCGCTGGGCATCGTCTTCGGCGACATCGGCACCAGCCCGCTGTACGCCCTCAAGGAAACCTTCGCCGAAAGCCACGGCATTCCGCTGACCGACGAGAACGTGCTGGGCGGCCTGTCGGCGGTGTTCTGGTCGCTGATGGTGGTGGTGTCGCTCAAGTACGTGCTGCTCATCATGCGCGCCGACAACAAGGGCGAGGGCGGCATCATGGCGCTGATCGCCCTCGCCTCCAGCGCGGTGCGCGACAAGCCGCAATGGCGCGCGGCGCTGCTCCTCATCGGCTGCCTCGGCGCGTCGCTGTTCTACGGCGACGCGGTGCTGACGCCCGCAATCTCGGTGCTCTCGGCGGTGGAGGGCCTCGAGGTCGGCACCGATGCGTTCAAGCCCTACGTCGTGCCGATCGCGGTCGCGGTGCTGGTGGCGCTGTTCGCGCTGCAGGCGAAGGGCACGGCGATCGTCGGCCGGCTGTTCGGGCCGGTGTGCCTGCTCTGGTTCCTCGCGCTGGCCGGCT
>DASUZH010000609.1:0-3689 GCA_036376975.1 Burkholderiales bacterium
TGCGCCGTCGGCCGGGTGGCGAACACCGCCGGCTACGGGCTGGAGGAGCTCGGCATTCCCCTTACGCGTTCGCGCACCATCGAGACCAACGACCTGCTGCAGACCGTCTACCCGAACATCTATGCCTGCGGCGACGTCGCCGGACCGTACCAGTTCACGCACACCGCGGCGCACCAGGCCTGGTTCGCATCGGTCAACGCGCTGTTCGGCAGGTTCAAGACGTTTCGCGCCGACTACTCGGTCATTCCATGGGCGACCTTTACCGACCCGGAGGTGGCGCGCGTCGGGCTGAACGAAACCGAGGCGAAGGAGCGCGGCGTGCCATACGAGGTGACTACCTATGGCATCGACGACCTCGATCGCGCGATCGCCGACGATGTCGCGCACGGCATGGTCAAGGTCCTCACCGTGCCGGGCAAGGACCGCATCCTCGGCGCCACCATCGTCGGCGAGCACGCCGGCGACCTGATCGTGGAGTTCATCGCCGCGATGAAGCACGGCATCGGGCTGAACAAGGTGCTCGGCACGATCCACATCTACCCGACGCTCGCCGAGGCCAACAAGTACGCCGCCGGGGCGTGGAAGAAGGCGCATGCGCCGCAGGGCCTGCTGCGCAAGGTGGAGCGATTCCACGCCTGGATGCGCGGCTGAGCATCGTCGTGCCGGCGCTGAACGAGGCGGCCGGCATCCGCGCCGCGCTCGAGGCGCTCGCGCCGCTGCGCGCGGCCGGGCACGAGGTGATCGTCGCCGACGGCGGCAGCGACGATGGCACGCCCGACCTGGCGCGGCCGCTGTGCGACCGCGTGGCGAGCGCGCCGCGCGGCCGCGCAATGCAGATGAACGCCGGCGCCCGTGCGGCGACCGGCGACGTGCTGATATTCCTGCATGCCGATACCGTTCTACCTCCGGACGCTCCACACGCGATCTTTCAGGCAACCTCAACACGTCTCTGGGGCCGCTTCGACGTGGACATCGAAGGGCGACATCCACTGTTGAAGCTGGTGGCGTGGTCAATGAACCTGCGCTCCCGCCTCACCGGCATCGCCACCGGCGACCAGGCGATCTTCGTGCGGCGCGACGCCTTTGCGGGCTTCGCGGAGATTCCCCTGATGGAAGACATCGCGTTCAGCCAGGCGATGAAGCGCCGCGGCCGCCCGGCCTGCCTGCGCCGGCGCGTGCGCACCTCGGGCCGGCGCTGGGAGTCGCGCGGCGTGCTGCGTACGATCCTTCTGATGTGGCGCCTGCGCCTCGCCTACGCGCTCGGCGCAGACCCGGCGCGGCTGGCCGAGAAATATCGATGAACGTTCCGGTGCTGGTGTTCTCCCGCGCGCCGGTCATCGGGAAAGTGAAGACCCGGCTGGCAGCGCGGCTCGGCGAATGGCGCGCCGCACGCCTCCACATCCGGCTTACGCGGCGCGCGCTGCGCACTGCGCGCGATGCGCGGGTCGGGCCCGTGGAGTTGCACGTGACATCCGATCACAGCGCGTTTCGCGGCCAGATTTTTCTGCAACTAGGGAAAGACCTGGGCGAGCGGATGTATCGGGCGTTGCGCCGCCACCGCCGCGCGATTCTGATTGGCTCGGACTGCCCGGCGCTGGAGCCGCGCGATCTGCGGCGCGCGGCGCGGCTATTGTGCGCGGGTTACCGCGTGGTGCTGGCGCCGACCGAGGACGGCGGCTATGCGCTGGTCGCGGCGCGCGCCGCGCCGCGCGCGATGTTCGAGGGCGTCGACTGGGGGACTTCCCAGGTGATGGCGCAGACCGCAAGACGCCTGGAAGGATTGCGCTGGGCGAGGCTGCGCATGCTCGTCGACGTCGACCGTCCCGAGGACCTCGATCAGATCGCGCCGCTTTTCCTCAGGCGCTCGGCGACGCGTTCGGCGATGACGCCGTAGCCGCGGGCGTTCGGGTGAATCGGGTCGGCCTTCAGGCTGTTGTCGCGCAGCACCTCGCCGATCACCGATTCCTCGTACGGCACGGCAAACTGCTTGGCGATGCCGGCGTAGAAGGCGGGCGGCGTGACGGTGAAGCCGGGCTCGGGCGTGCCGATCAGCAGCACCTCGACGCCGCGGGCGCGGGCGAGCTTCACCATCTCGCGCACGTTGGCCTCCGCCTGCTGGTTGCCGAGCCGGCGCAGGAAATCGTTGCCGCCGATGCACAGCAGCAGCAGGCGCGGCGCATGCTCGTCGAGCGCCGCCGGCAGCCGCGCCAGCGCCTGCGCCGTCACCTCGCCGGGCACGCCGGCGCGCACCACGCGCCGGCCGATCAGCTTCTCGAGCTGCGCGGGATAGCTCTCGCTCTCGCCGGCGCCGGTGCCGTAGGTCAGGCTGTCGCCGAAGGCAAGCACCACCGCATCGCCGGGTAGGCGCGAGAGCTTCGGCTTGTCGCCGCAGGCGGCCGCAGCGGCGACGAGCAGCACCAGAAAGAGGCGCAGCGGGCGGGGCGTTACTGACATTGCGCGCAAGGCTGCCTTTCGGGAGCGCATGTTACACTTTGCCGCGGGAGCAGGGAGGAGGAGAAATCACGGTGAAAATCAAGAGTCCGAAGGACTTCTGGGCGGGCCTGATGTTCATGGGCGTCGGCCTGTTCTTTCTGGTCTGGGCAGTGACGCATTACCAGATGGGCACCGCGGTCCGCATGGGGCCGGCGTACTTTCCCGCGCTGCTCGGCGGCTTGATGGCGGTGCTCGGCTTCATCGTGCTGCTCGGCTCGTTCGCCATCTCCGGTCCGCCGGTGCCGAAGTTCCAGTTCCGGCCGCTCCTCCTGATCAGCCTGGCGTGCGTCGTCTACGGCTACCTGATGAAGCCGCTCGGCCTGATCCTCGCCACCGCGGCGCTGGTCTTCATCAGCGCCTACGGCGGGCACGAGTTCAAGTGGAAGGAAGTCACCATCCTGTACGTGGTGCTGATCATTTTCTCCGTGCTGGTGTTCGTCAAAGGCCTGACGCTGCCGTTCCCGATCTGCCCGGCGTTCATGGACACCTGTCCGATCCGCTAAGGGGACCCGCGCGATGGACATTCTCAACAACCTGATCCTCGGCTTCGGCGTCGCGGTGACGCCGATCCACCTGCTGTACGCGCTGATCGGCGTGATGCTCGGCACGCTGATCGGCGTGCTGCCCGGCGTCGGCCCGGTGGCGACGATCGCCATGCTGCTGCCGATCACCTTCAACCTCAGCCCGGTGGCGGCGCTGATCATGCTCGCCGGCATCTACTACGGCGCGCAGTACGGCGGCTCGACCACCGCGATCCTGGTCAACATCCCGGGCGAGATCTCGTCGGTGGTCACGGCGCTCGACGGCTACCAGATGGCGCGCCAGGGACAGGCCGGCAAGGCGCTCGCGACAGCGGCGTTAGGATCGTTCTTCGCCGGCACGGTCGCCACGATCCTGATCGCGTTGTTCGCCCCGCCGCTCGCGCAGGTTGCCCTCGAGTTCGGCCCGCCCGACTACTTCTCGCTGATGGTGCTGGGCCTCGTCGCCGCCGTCGGCTCGTTCATCGCCGGCTGCTTCGCCACGGCGGTGATCGCGTTCGCCGCGCCGGCGCTGGCCGAGGTGGCGCTCAAGTTCGGGCCGGCCGAGTACTTCTCGCTCATGGTGCTCGGCCTGATCTGCGCCACCGTGCTGGCGCACGGCTCGGTGGTGAAGGCGATCATCATGATCCTCACCGGCCTGCTGGTCGGCATCGTCGG
>DASUZH010000610.1:0-5961 GCA_036376975.1 Burkholderiales bacterium
GATCACCGCCGCGTTGGCCACCGCCGGGTGCTTCACCAGGCAACTCTCGATCTCGGCCGGGCCGATGCGGTAGCCCGAGCTCTTGATCACGTCGTCGGAACGCCCCTGGTACCAGAGGTAGCCGTCCTCATCCATGCGCCCCTGGTCGCCGGTGCAGCCCCAGTCGCCGACGAACTTCTCCTTCGTCGCCTTCTCGTTCTTCCAGTACTCGAGGAAAAAGACCGGATCACCCACTCTGTTCACTGCGATCTCTCCTAACTCTCCCCTGGGTACTTCCCTTCCCTGCTCGTCGATCACCGCGACCTGGTGTCCCGGATACGGCCGGCCGATCGAGCCGGGCTTCACCGGCCAGGCCGCCTGGCAGTTGCCGACCACGTAGTTGATCTCGGTCTGGCCGAACATCTCGTTGATGGTCACGCCAAGCTGCTCCCTCGCCCACTCGATCACGGTCACGCCTACCGACTCGCCGGCGCTCATGATGGAGCGCAGGTTCAGGTTGAATCGGGTTTTCGGAGACGGCACTGCCTTCATCATCAGTTTCAATGCAGTTGGAAACAGGAACGAATTCCTGATGCCGTACTTCTCCAGCAGGTAGTACGCCCTCTCCGCGTCGAAGCGGCCGCGGTAGCCGAGGATCGGGATGCCGAACAGCCACGCCGGCAGCAGCGCGTCCATCAGCCCGCCGGTCCAGGCCCAGTCGGCCGGCGACCAGAACACGTCGCCCTTCTGCGGGAAGAAGTCGTGCGAGTGCACGAAGCCCGGCACGTTGCCGATCATCACGCGGTGCGCCTTCAGCGCGCCCTTCGGCGGGCCGGTGGTGCCGCTGGTGTAGACGATCAGGGCCGGATCTTCCGCCGAGGTGTCGACGGGATGGAAGCTGCTGCTCGCCTTCTCGAGGAGCTTCTTCCAATCGAGAACCCCGGGGACATCCACGCCGATGACGTGGCGCAGGTTCGTCAGGCGGTCGCGGATCGCCAGGAGATTCGGCAGCGTGGTGGGCTCGGCGATGGCGACGCTCGCCCCGGCGTGCTCGAGGCGGTACTCGAGCGCGTCGGGCCCGAACAAGTGGGACAAGGGAAGCGCTATCGCGCCCATCTGAAAGATCGCCATGTAGGCGATCGCGGTCTCGGGCCGCTGCGGCAGCATGATCGCGACGCGGTCGCCGCGCTTCACGCCGAGCGCGACCAGGGCGTTCGACAGCCGGTTCGCCGCCACCTGGATGTCCCAGAACGAGTACGCCGCGGCGGCGCCCGACTCGTCCTCCCAGTACAGCGCGAAGCGGCTGCGGTCCTCGGCCCACTGCCCGCAGCAGGCGCGCGCGATGTTGTAGCGCGCGGGAACCTCCCAGCGGAAGCTACGGTAGAGCTCGTCGTAGCGGTTGACCATGCGCCGGGGCAGTTTAACATCGGGGAAATGGCGATCGACGTCCTGCTCTACGATGCATACGGCACGCTGTGGGACGTGCACTCCGTGATGAAGCGCTGCGAGCGCTGCTGGCCGGGCAAGGGAATGGCGGTGTCGCAGGTGTGGCGCACCAAGCAGCTCGAGGCGACCTGGCTGCGCAGCCTGATGGGCCGCTACGTGCCGTTCTCGACCGTGACGCGCGAGGCGCTCGGCTTCGCCTGCGAAGCGCTGCACCTGCCGCTGCAGGCCGACCACGAGAGCGAGCTGATGGGCGAGTATTTGAAGCTGGCGCCGTTCCCCGACGTGGCCGACGCGCTGATGCGCAAGCAGGCCGCGCGCACCGGCATCCTGTCGAACGGCTCGCCCGACATGCTGGAGCCGCTGGTGCTGCACTCGGGGCTGAAGTTCGACGCGGTGCTGAGCGTCGACGCGGCGAAGGTGTTCAAGCCCGCGCCGCAGGCCTACCAGCTCGCGGTCGAGCATTTCGGCGTGCCGAAGGAGCGCATCGGCTTCGTCAGCTCGAATTTCTGGGACGCCGCCGGCGCCAAGTCGTTCGGCTTCACCGTGTACTGGATCAACCGCGCCGGCGTGGCGGCCGAGCGGCTCGGCTTCCAGCCCGACCGCGTGGTGAAGAGCCTGGCCGCGCTATGACGTTCTGCTGCGTGCCATGAAGTTCTGCTGTTACTGCGCGTCGCCGGTGGTGAGCCGCGTGCCGCCCGGCGACAGCCTGCCGCGCTGGGTGTGCGACGAGTGCGGCGAGATCCACTACCAGAACCCGCGCCTGATTCTCGGCACGATCCCCGAGCACCAGGGCAGGATCCTGCTCTGCCGCCGCGCGATCGAGCCGCGCTACGGCTACTGGACGCTGCCGGCCGGCTTCATGGAGAACAGCGAGACCGCCGCGCAGGGCGCCGCGCGCGAGACGCTGGAGGAAGCCGGCGCGCGGGTCGAGCTCGGCGCTCCCTTCAGCATGATCTCGGTGCCGCGCGTGAACCAGGTGCACCTGTTCTATCTCGCCCGCGTGCTCGACCTCGAGTTCAAGCCCGGCGAGGAGACGCTGGAGGTAGCGCTGTTCGACGAAGCCGCCCTGCCCTGGAACGACATTGCCTTCCGCACCGTCGGACTGACGCTCAAATTCTGGCTGTCCGACCGGAAGGCCGGGCGCTTCACTTTTCACGCAGAAGACCTTAATTCTTAAAGGTTTATTGCACTCCGTGTGACGGAGTGCTTTTATCAGGAAGTCTCGCATCCGGTAGTATTCGCGCGCTATGTGCGCGCGTGTCCTACTACTCCTCTTCGTCCTCGCGGCGCCGGCGGCCTGGGCCGAGACGCTCACCGGCAAGGTGGTGCGGGTCAGCGACGGCGACACCCTTACGCTCCTCGTCGAGAGCAAGCAGGTGAAGGTGCGCCTGGTCGAGATCGACGCGCCGGAAAGCAAGCAGGCCTTCGGCCAGCGCTCGCGCCAGTCGCTCGGCGCGATGTGCGCCGGCCAGCAGGCGACCGTGCGCTTTGCCTCCCGCGACAAGTACGGCCGGGTGCTCGGCCGGGTCGAATGCCAGGGGCTGGACGCCAACGCGGAGCAGGTGCGCCGCGGCATGGCCTGGGTCTACGACCGCTACGTCAGCGACCGCAGCCTTTACGCGCTGCAAAACGAAGCCCGCGCCGCCCATCTCGGCCTCTGGGCGGACAAGCGTCCGACCGCTCCCTGGGACTGGCGTAAACAGCATAAACATTAAGGTATGCTCCTCCCCGGTGCGTTAGGCGCACCGAAAACGGGAGGAGAAAAAATGAAGATCGACCCCGCCAACACGGCGTGGATGCTCACGTCCGCAGTGCTGGTGCTGTTCATGACGCTTCCCGGGCTGGCCCTTTTCTACGCCGGCCTGACACGCTCCAAAAACGTGCTGTCCGTCCTGATGCAGTGCTTCGCCATCACCTGCGTAGTGACGCTCGCCTGGGTGGTGGTCGGCTACAGCATCGCCTTCGGCGAAGGCAACGCCTGGTGGGGCGGCATGGGCAAGGCGCTGCTCGCCGGCATCGACGTCAAGGCGGTGAAGGGCAGCATCCCCGAGACGGTGTTCGCGATGTACCAGATGACCTTCGCCATCATCACGCCCGCGCTGGTGGTCGGCGCCTACGCCGAGCGGGTCAAGTTCTCCGGCATGCTGATCTTCAGCCTGCTCTGGCTGCTGGTGGTGTACTGCCCGGTCGCGCACTGGGTGTGGGGCGACGGCTGGCTGCAGAAGATGGGCCTGATGGACTTCGCCGGCGGCACGGTGGTGCACCTCAACGCCGGCATGGCGGCGCTGGTCTGCGCGCTGGTGCTCGGCCGCCGCAAGGGCTTCCCGGAAACCGCGATGCCGCCGCACAACATGACCATGGTGGTGACCGGCGCCTGCATGCTGTGGGTCGGCTGGTTCGGCTTCAACGCCGGCAGCGCGCTCGCCGCCGACGGCGCCGCGGGCATGGCGATGCTGGTGACGCACATCGGCGCCGCGACCGGCGCCTTCGCCTGGATGCTGTGCGAGTGGATCCGCTTCCAGAAGCCTTCGGCGCTCGGCATCGTCACCGGCATGGTGGCGGGCCTCGGCACCATCACGCCGGCCTCCGGCTTCGTCGGCCCGCTCGGCGCGATCGCGATCGGCGGCGCGGCCGGCATCGTCTGCTTCTTCGCCACCAACTACATGAAGCGCGCGCTGGCGGTCGACGACTCGCTCGACGTGTTCCCGGTGCACGGCGTCGGCGGCATCCTCGGCACGCTGCTCACCGGCGTGTTCGTCTCGGCGGCCTTCGGCGGCATCGGCTACCCCGACAAGGTCGACATGGGCGGCCAGTTCATGGTGCAGGTCTACGGCGTGCTGGCGGTCGGCGCCTGGTCCGCGGTGTTCACCTACCTGCTGCTCAAGCTGACCGACCTGGTGGTCGGCATGCGCGTTGCATCCGACGAGGAGACCGAGGGCCTCGACACGGTGCTGCACAACGAAAAAGGCTATAACTTGTAGGGTGAACCTGGCCTGGCTGGAGGCCGGCGACGGCTTCCCGCCGGTGGAGAGCGCCCTCAGGGAGCCGAACGGCCTGCTCGCCGCGGGCGGCGAGCTGTCGCCGGCGCGCCTGCTGGACGCCTACCGCCGCGGCATCTTCCCCTGGTACTCGCGCGGCGAGCCGCCGCTCTGGTGGTCGCCCGACCCCCGCATGGTGCTCCACTGCGACGAGCTGAAGGTGTCGCGCTCGCTCGCCAAGAACCTGCGGAACAAGGGCTTCGAGGTGCGGGTCGACACCGCCTTCCGCCAGGTCCTGCGGGGCTGCGCCGCCCGCCCGGAGACCTGGCTTGGCCGGGAGATGCAGGCCGCCTACCTGTCGCTGCACGAGGACGGGCACGCCCATTCCTTCGAGACCTGGCGCGAGGGTGATCTGGTCGGAGGGCTGTACGGGGTGGCGATCGGCCGCATGTTCTACGGAGAATCGATGTTCTCCCGCGCCACCGACGCGTCCAAGGTGGCGCTGGTCCGCCTGGTCGGCTGTCTGAAGGAGAAGGGCTTCCCCCTGATCGACTGCCAGATGAAGACCCCGCTGCTCGCCTCGCTCGGCGGCCGCGAAATCCCGCGGCGCGCCTTTTTGCGCCAGGTCGCCACGTTGGTAAACTACCCGCAGCCCACTGGAAAGTGGACCATGAGTACGCAAGGAGCCGCTTAGAAAGCGTGTCCAGACTTAACGACCTGCCGCACGCAGTACTCCAGTTCTACGTAACTGCCCCCTATCCGTGCAGCTACCTGCCGGATCGCATGGCCCGCTCCCAGGTGGCCACCCCAAGTCACCTCATCAACACCGAGCTGTACGGCGACCTGGTCAAGGCCGGCTTCCGCCGCAGCGGCATCTTCACCTACCGCCCGCATTGCGACGCCTGCCGCGCCTGCGTGCCGGTGCGCATCCCGGTGGCCGAGTTCGGCGCCAACCGCTCGCAGCGCCGCGCGCTCAGGCAGCACGGCGCGCTCACCGCGCACGCGCAGCCGCTCAAGTTCCGCCTCGAGCACTACGCGCTCTACCTGCGCTACCAGTCGAAGCGCCACTCCGGCGGCGGGATGGACAACGACAGCCGCGACCAGTACTCGCACTTCCTGCTGCAGAGCCGGGTCGACACGCGCCTGGTCGAGTTCCGCGAGAACGGCCAGCTGGTGATGGTGTCGATCGTCGACTACCTGCCCGACGGCCTGTCGTCGGTCTACACCTTCTACGAGCCCGAGCGGCGCGGCGCAAGCTTCGGCACCTACAACGTGCTGTGGCAGATCGAGTCCTGCCGCCGCCTCGGCCTGCCCTACCTGTACCTCGGCTACTGGATCCGCGAGAGCCCGAAGATGGCCTACAAGTCCAAGTTCGAGCCGATCGAAGGCTTCGTCGGCGGCGCGTGGCGCCGCCTCGGCCGGCGGCAGACGGAAGAGCGCGGGTGAGCCTTTACGGGCTCGCGCGACCCTTCCTTTTCGCCCTCGATCCCGAAGTAGCCCACCGCCTCACCCTCAAGCTATCTGACTTCCTGAGCTACCCTGCGGTCCCTTCGGCGCC
>DASUZH010000611.1:0-11000 GCA_036376975.1 Burkholderiales bacterium
GTAGAGCGCCTCCGCCGGCCCCATCGGGTCGTTGAGGTCGAGCGCGATCAGGTCGAAGCGCTCGTGCGTCTCGCGCACGAACTTCATGCCGTCGTCGACCAGCACGCGCAGCTTCGGGTTGTCGAACACCCCGTTGTGCACGGCGTGGAAGTGCTCCTTCGCCACCTGGATCACGTCGCCGTCGATCTCGACCATCGTCACCTGCTCGACCGAGGGGTGCTTGAGCGCCTCCTCCGAGGAGCCGCCGTCGCCGCCGCCGATGATCAGCACCTTCTTCGGCGCGGCGTGCGCGGTGAGCGCGGGGTGGATCAGGTTCTCGTGGTAGACGAACTCCTCCTTCTCGGAGGTCATGTTGAACCCGTCGAGGCGGAAGATCTTGCCGTAGTGCGGCGTGTCGTAGATCGCCATCTTCTGGAAGCGCGTCTGCCACTGGCCGAGCTGCTTGGTGGCCTTGATGTAGAAGCCGGTCGAGTCGTTGAGCGGCTCCATCAGCATGTGCTCGCCGCGGTCGATCTCGTGCTTCGCCACCTCGGCGGGCTGGAAGTAGTCGACCAGCTGGTCGAACAGCTTCCTCGCCTTGACCGAGTTGTCGGCGCTGTAGTTGCAGACGTAGACGTCGAGCGTCAGCCCCTGGCGCTCGGGCCAGGTGTGCATCGCGAGGTGCGATTCCGCCAGCACCACGGTGCCGGTGAAGCCGCCGCCCTCGAAAGTGTGGAAGGTCGCGTCCATGGTCGTGAGACCGGACGCGGCCACCATCTCGAGGGCCTTGGCGCGGAACTTCTCGCCGTCCAGAAGGAGCTGCGGATCGCAGCGGCAGCCGGTGAGGTCACCGATCAAGTGCAGACCGTTCATTTCCGTTCCCCCAAAAATGCGAAGGCGCAGCCTGCCGCGTACTTGGGAGCCAGGCCACGCCTTCCATTCGCGCCTTGCGGCGCACAGCGCTTATCGATCGCGCTCAATTCGTGCAAGACCTCCTAGGTCACTTTGCAATCTCGCCGCGGATCTCTGCGGAAATCGCATCGATCAAGCGGCGAGCGATCGAGATTTTGCTTGGAAGTTTAGGCAATTGCAATACGTCGAACCAATTTGCTTCCTCGATCTCGCCCGCCTGCGGCCGGATCTCGCCGCTCGACCACTCGCAGACGAACGCGATCATCATCGAGTGCGGAAACGGCCACGACTGGCTGGCGAAGTAGCGCGTGTTGCTTATTTGCACGCCGACTTCCTCGGCGACTTCGCGCGCCAGGCACTGCTCGAGCGACTCGCCGGGCTCGACGAAGCCGGCCAGCGCGCTGTACATGCCGGCCGGAAAGTGGGGGCTGCGCGCCAGGAGGAGCTGGTTCCGCCTCCTTATTAGAGCCATCACCGCCGGCGCCACCCGCGGGTACGCGGAAAGCTTGCAGGCGGGGCAGACGCGCACCCGCTCGTCGCGTTTTGCCTCTGTACGGGCGCCGCAGCGGCCGCAGAACTGGTGGCTGCGGTCCCAGTCCACCAGCTGCAGCGCGCGCCCGGCGAGGGCGAACTGGGCGTCCTCCAGCACCGAGAACAGCGTGCGCAGCCCCTGCCAGGCGAAGCCCGCCGGCGCCTCGCCGGCGATCTCGGCGGCGTGGCAGTCGACCCCGCCCAGGCGCCCTAGATATAGGGTCCGGAGCGGCTCGGACCCCAACCAATTGTGGTTTTTTTGCAACGGCAGCCTGGCCCAGGACGGCCGCGAGCGCACCCGCGGATCGTCGCTCGGGCGCGGGTCGGGCGGGCCCATCTCGACCAGCAGCTGGTCGCCCTTGAAGATGAACCAGTGGCCCTCGGCGGGCTGGTCGGTGAAGCACGACGGTTCGTAGTTCGCCGGCGTGGCAAAGGGAAGTTCGCTCATGTCGCTGAGTATAATTTGCGTCTTCCGATGGATTCCCCGCAGCCGAAGGCCACCGACGCAGACCTGGCGAATTCCATCCGCGCGCTCGCGATGGACGCCGTGGAGGCCGCCAAGTCCGGCCACCCCGGCATGCCGATGGGCATGGCCGAGATCGCGGTGGCGCTGTGGACGCGCCACCTCGGCCACAACCCCGCCAACCCCGCCTGGCCCGGCCGCGACCGCTTCGTGGTGTCGAACGGCCACGGCTCGATGCTGCTCTACGCGCTGCTGCACCTCACCGGCTACGCGCTGCCGATGGACGAGCTGCGCCGCTTCCGCCAGCTCGGCTCGAAGACCCCCGGTCATCCCGAGTACGGCTACGCGCCGGGCGTGGAGACGACCACCGGGCCGCTCGGGCAGGGCATCGCCAACGCGGTCGGCATGGCGCTCGCCGAGCGGCTGCTCGCCGCCCGGTTCAACCGCCCCGGCTTCGAGCTGGTCGACCACCACACCTACGTCTTCCTGGGCGACGGCTGCATGATGGAAGGCATCTCGCACGAGGCCTGCGCCTTCGCCGGCACCCAGGGGCTGGGCAAGCTGATCGCCTTCTACGACGACAACGGCATCTCGATCGACTCGGAGAAGGGTCAGATCAAGCAGTGGTACACCGACGACGTGCCCAAGCGCTTCGCCGGCTACGGCTGGCAGGTGATCCCGGCAGTCGACGGCCACGACGTGGAGGCGGTCGACAAGGCGATCCGCAAGGCCAAGCGGGAGAAGAACCGCCCGACCCTGATCTGCTGCAAGACGGTCATCGCCAAGGGCGCCCCCAAGAAGGCCAATACCGGCGCCGCCCCCGGCGCGCCGCTCGGCGCCGAGGAGATCGCCGCCACCCGCCAGGCGATCGGCTGGCCGCACCCGCCGTTCGAGATCCCGGACGCCGTTCGCCAGGGCTGGGATGCCCGCGAAGCCGGCAAGCGCGCCGAGCGGAAGTGGAACCTGATGTTCAAGAAGTACGCCGCCCAGCACCCGGCCGAGGCGGCCGAATTCCAGCGGCGGTCCTCCGGACGCCTGCCGGAATCGTTTCCTGAAATATTGCAGAAGCTGGTCGAGGAGACGAACCAGAAGGCCGAGACCATCGCTACCCGCAAGGCCTCGCAGAACGTGCTCGAGGCCCTGGTCCCCGCGGTGCCCGACCTGGTCGGCGGCTCGGCCGACCTCACCGGCTCCAACCTGACCATGGTCAAGGCGTCGAAGACGGTCTCGCCCGAGGCTGCCGGCAACCATGTCTTCTACGGCGTCCGGGAATTCGCCATGTGCGCGATGATGAACGGCATCGCGCTGCATCGCGGCTTCGTCCCCTACGGCGGCACGTTTCTTGTTTTCTCGGACTACGCGCGCAACGCCCTGCGCATGGCGGCGCTGATGAAGATCCGGGTGGTCTACGTCTTCACCCACGATTCCATCGGCCTGGGCGAGGATGGGCCGACGCACCAGCCGGTGGAACATGCGGCGTCGCTGCGCCTCATACCCAATATGGACGTCTGGCGGCCCTGCGACACCGTGGAAACCGCCGTCGCCTGGGGCGCGGCGCTGCAGCGCGGCGACGGTCCGACCGCGCTGCTGCTCTCGCGGCAGAACCTGCCGTTCTGCAGCCGCGCTTCGCTGCACGACGTGCAAAAGGGCGGCTACGTGCTGTCCGACGCCGCCATGCCGCGTGCGGTGATCATCGCCACCGGCTCCGAGGTGCAGCACGCGCTCGGCGCGCAGAAGCTGCTGGCGGGCGAGGGCATCGCGGTGCGGGTGGTCTCCATGCCGTCGACCACCACCTTCGACCGCCAGCCGGAGGAGTACCGCAACTCGGTGCTGCTGCCGGGGGTGCCGCGCATCGCGGTCGAGGCGGGCGTGACCGACTTCTGGCGCAAGTACGTCGGGCTGGAGGGGCGCGTGGTCGGCATCGACCGCTTCGGCGAGTCCGCGCCGGCGGGCGAGCTGTTCAAGCATTTCGGCTTCACCGCGGAGAACGTCGCCGCGGCGGTACGCAAGGTATTTGGCGAAGTCAGCATAGTCTAGGAGTAGTGATGACGATCAAGGTAGCCATCAACGGTTTCGGCCGCATCGGCCGCAACATCCTCCGCGCGCATTACGAAGGCGGCAAGAAGCACGCGCTGCAGTTCGTAGCCATCAACGACCTGGGCGACGCGAAGACCAACGCCCACCTGCTGCGCTACGACACGGCGCACGGGCCGTTCCCAGCCAAGGTGGCGGTGCAGGACAAGTCGCTGGTGGTGAACGGCGACCCGATCCAGGTGGTCGCCGAGCGCGACCCGTCCAAGCTGCCCTGGAAATCGCTCGGCGTCGACGTGGTGCTCGAGTGCACCGGCCTGTTCACCAGCAAGGCGAAGGCGGGCGCGCACCTGGCGGCCGGAGCGAAGAAGGTGATCATCTCGGCGCCCGGCGACAAGGACGTCGACCGCACCATCGTAATGGGCGTCAACCACCAGAGCCTGAAGGCCTCCGACACGGTGATCTCGAACGCCTCGTGCACGACGAACTGCCTCGCGCCCCTGGTGAAGGCGGTGGACGACCGCATCGGCGTGGTGTCGGGGCTGATGAACACCATCCACTCGTTCACCAACGACCAGGTGCTGACCGACGTCTACCACAGCGACCTGCGCCGGGCGCGCGCCGCGGGCCACAACATGATCCCGACCAAGACCGGCGCGGCCGCGGCGGTGGGCCTGGTCCTGCCGCACCTGAACGGCAAGCTCGACGGCTTCTCGATCCGCGTGCCGACCATCAACGTCTCGATCGTCGACCTGACCTTCGTGGCGAAGAAGCCGACCAGCGTCGAGGCGGTGAACGCCGCGGTGAAGCAGGCCTCGGAGACCGACCTGAAGGGAATCCTCGGCTACAGCGACGAGCCCCTGGTGTCGTCCGACTACAACCACAACCCTCTCAGCTCGATCCTCGACGCCGGCCTGACGCGCGTCTCCGAGGGCACGCTGGTCAAGGTGACCAGCTGGTACGACAACGAGTGGGGCTTCTCCAACCGCATGCTCGACGCCGTCATCGCGCTCACGAGCGCGAAGTAATGAAGTTCCTGCGCATGTCCGATGTGGACCTGCGCGGCAAGCGGGTGTTCATCCGCGCCGACCTCAACGTTCCCATCGAGGGCGAGCGCATCACCGACGACACGCGCATCCGCGCCTCGGTGCCGGCGATCGAGGCGGCCCTCGAGGCGGGCGCGGCGGTGATGGTCACCTCGCACCTCGGCCGGCCGAAGGAAGGCCAGTTCGACCCCAACGATTCGCTCGCCCCCGTCGCGCGGCGGCTCTCCGAGCTGCTCGAGAAGCCGGTGGCGCTCGAGCGCAACTGGCTCGACGGCGTAAGGGTCGCCCCCGGCGAGGTCGTGCTGCTCGAGAATTGCCGCTTCAACAAAGGCGAGAAGGCCGACGACGAACCGCTGGCGAAGCGGATGGCGGCGCTGTGCGACGTCTACGTCAACGACGCCTTCGGCACCGCGCACCGCGCCGAGGCGACGACGCACGGCATCGCGCGCTTCGCCAAGGTCGCCTGCGCGGGACCGCTGATGGCCGAGGAGCTCGATGCCCTGGCGAAGTCGCTCGCCAACCCCAAGCGGCCGCTGGTGGCGCTGGTCGGCGGCTCCAAGGTCTCCACCAAGCTCACCGTGCTTGCCGCGCTGGCGAAGAAGGTCGACGTGCTGATCGTCGGCGGCGGCATCGCCAACACCTTCCTGCTCGCCGCCGGCAAGCCGATCGGCAGGTCGCTCGCCGAGCCGGGCCTGGTCGACGAGGCGAGGAAGATCGCCGCGGCGACGCAGGTGCCGCTGCCCGAGGACGTGGTGGTCGCCGTCGAGGCGTCCGCGCGTGCGCGCAGCGCCATCAAGTCGCCGGCGGACGTGCAGCCCGACGAGATGATCCTCGACATCGGCCCGAAGAGCGCGGCGGCGCTCGGCGAGCAGCTGAAGCGCGCCGGGACCATCGTGTGGAACGGTCCGGTCGGCATGTTCGAGGTCGATTCCTTCGCCAAGGGAACCCACGCCGTCGGCCGGGCGATCGCCGAGTCCGACGCGTTCTCGATCGCCGGCGGCGGCGACACGGTGGCGGCGATCAACAAATTCGGCCTGGAAGGCGGCATCGACTACATCTCGACCGCCGGCGGCGCGTTCCTCGAATTCCTCGAAGGCAAGAAACTGCCTGCGGTCGCGGCGCTGGAAGCGCGCGCGGCGGGCTGATAAGGTAGGTCAGACATGATGCGGTCAACAAAAATCGTCGCCACCCTCGGCCCCGCCTCGAGCGATCCGCAGATCCTCGAGCGCATGATCCGCGCCGGCGTGGACGTGGTGCGGCTCAATTTCTCGCACGGCACCGCCGACGACCATCTGGCGCGCGCCAACCTGGTCAAGCAGCTCTCGGCAAAGGTCGGCCGCACCGTCGCCATCATGTGCGACCTGCAGGGGCCAAAGATCCGCGTCGGCAAGTTCAAGGACGGCAAGGCGACGCTGGAGAAGGGCGCGCGCTTCGTGCTCGACGCCGGCTGCCAGGTCGGCGACGTCGGCCGCGTCGGCCTCGACTACAAGGAGCTGCCGCGCGACGTCGAGCCGGGCGCGGTACTGCTGCTCGACGACGGCAAGATCGTGCTCGACGTGACCGAGGTGCGCGGCGAGGAGGTGCATACCACGGTGCGGCACGGCGGCGTGCTGTCCAACAACAAGGGCATCAACCGCCAGGGCGGCGGGCTGACCGCGCCGGCGCTCACCGCAAAGGACATGGACGACATCAAGACCGCGGCCAAGCTGCAGGCCGACTATCTCGCCGTCTCGTTCCCCAAGTCCGGCGCCGACATGTACATGGCGCGCGAGCTGATGCGCGCCGCCGGCGGCAAGGCCTTCCTGATCGCCAAGATCGAGCGCGCCGAGGCGGTCGGCGAGAGCGCGCTGATCGACATCATGCGCGGCTCCGACGGCATCATGGTGGCGCGCGGCGACCTGGCGGTGGAAGTCGGCGACGCCTCGGTGCCGGCGCTGCAGAAGAAGATGATCCGCCTCGCGCGCGAGCAGAACAAGCTCACCATCACCGCCACGCAGATGATGGAGTCGATGATCTCCAGCCCGGTGCCGACCCGCGCCGAGGTGTCCGACGTGGCGAACGCGGTGCTCGACGGCACCGACGCGGTGATGCTGTCGGCGGAGAGCGCGAGCGGCCGCTACCCGGTGGAGGCGATCGAGGCGATGGCGCGCATCTGCCTCGAGGTCGAGCAGACGCAGCCGCTCAACCTGGAGCAGGAGTTCCTCAACCGCGTGTTCACCCGCGTCGACCAGTCGATCGCGATGGCGGCGCTGTTCACCGCCTTCCACCTCAAGGTCAAGGCGATCGCCTCGCTCACCGAGTCGGGCTCGACCGCGCTGTGGATGAGCCGCCTCAACTGCGGCGTGCCGATCTACGCGCTCACCGCGCAAACCGCGACGCGCTACCGCTGCGCGCTGTTCCGCGACGTCTTCCCGCTGATGGTGAAGTACGTCGGCCACGACCGCGACGAGCTGCTGCGCGAGGCCGAAAAGACGCTGCTCGAGAACAAGGCGGTGAAGGACGGCGACCTGATCGTGCTCACCTTCGGCGAGCCTATCGGCAAGTCGGGCGGCACGAATACAATGAAGATAGTCAAGATAGGAGAGCACCTCTCGTCATGACCAATCTCAACCTTCCTCCTGCCGTTTCTCCCGAATTGGCGTCGCGCTTCGTCGACGTGCCCAACCTGCCGTGGGAAAAGACGCGCTTCCCCGGCATCGAGCAGAAGACGCTGCTGGTCGACAAGGCCACCGGCCTGGTGACCGCGCTGATGAAAATGGCGCCGGGCGTGAAGCTGCCCGACCACCAGCACGTCAAGATCGAGCAGACCTTCGTCATCGAAGGCAGCCTGTGCTGCCCCGAGGGCGAATGCCACGCCGGCCAGTTCGTCTGGCGCCCCGCCGGCAGCCGCCACCACGCCTGGGCCGGCGCCAAGGGCGGCCTATTCCTCGGCATCTTCCAGCTCCCCAACAAGTTCTTCGAGCCCGACGGCCGCGTGATCGACGCAGGCGGCAACGACTGGGAGAAGGTATGGGGCGGGAAGTAAGAGCGGCGTATGTGCGGATTAGTTGGCGCGCGGGCTGACGTTCGTCCCCTCCGGGACGCCGCTCGTCGGCCGGCAGCGACAGGCGCGAACAACGTCACAGACGCGGCAGGCGCCCTCGGGCACAGTGGCGGCCAGTGTCTTCGCTTCTCCTCCTCCTCTGCGAGACACCGGGCCCGGGCGAACAACAACAACACGCCCCGGGCCTTTTTCTTTTCTAGCTAGCCCTCGTAGAGGTCGCGGCCGGCGACCAGGGCGCGCATCTTGCCGTCTGCCATGTTGCGCTTGAGCATCCAGAAGCCGCAATCGGGGTGGATGTACTTCACCCGGCCCCTGCCCAGCACCTTGTCGGCGCGCTCGATGGCGCGCGCGATGTCGTCGGCGCTTTCGACCTGGGTCTGCTTGATGTCGACCACGCCGAGGCCGAAGCCGATGTCCTTGCGCAGATCCTTGAACACCGCCAGCTCCTCGGGCGGGCGGTGCGCGGTCTCCATCACGATGTGGTCGACCTTGAGCGCGTTGAGGTACCCCATCAGCTTGCCCCAGGTTCCCTTCTGGATCGACTGGCCGCCGTAATTCCCAAAACACAGATGCACCGCAGCTTTGGATTTTTTTGGAATGGAACGAAGAACTTTGTTGATCGCTTCCGCCGCCCATTTCCACTCGTTGGGGCTGCCCGGCAGGTTGGCCTCGTCGACCTGGATGACGTCGGCGTCGAGCCGCTTCACCTGCTCGGCGAGCACGTCGGCGATGGCGTGCGCGAGCTTCTCCGGATCCTTGTAGTGCCGGTCGTGCAGCATCTTCGCCAGCATGTGCGGGCCGGTGAGCGTGAACTTGAACGGCCGGCTGGCGAGCGAGCGGCCGCGCGCGCAGGCGACCGGCAAATTGAGGCTGCCGGCGCCGATCGGTCCCTCCACCACGCCGGGCGGCTTGCTGCGGAAGCGCGTCGCCGCGCCCTTCGAGTAGTCGATCCATTCGCCGAAGCCGATGTCGGCCCGCACGCCGGCGAGCGGCTTCACGAAGTATTCGATCATGCCGTTGGTTTGCGGATGATTGACGTCGAAGCGGTACAGCTCGCCGTCGCACACCAGGTCGAGGCCGGCCTGCTCCTGAGTGTGGATCACCACGCGCATGGCGTCGGCCAGCGCCTGCTCGGAGGGCGCCGCCGCCAGCCAGTCGGGAAGAGGATAGGAGCCGACTACGGTGGTCTTGATGGTCATGCGCCTCAGTATAATTCACCAACGAGTTAATTGATGAAGACCAACTCAAGAGACCCCGAGAGGACGCGGCAGAAGATCCTCGAGGCGGCGACGGAGGAGTTCGCGCGCTTCGGGCTCGGCGGCGCGCGCGTCGACCGCATCGCGGCGCGCGCCGGCGCCAACAAGCGCATGCTCTACTACTACTTCCGCGACAAGGACAACCTGTTCCTCGCCGCGCTGGAAGGCAGGTACGCGCACATCCGCGCCGCCGAGCGCGGCCTCGACCTCGAGCACCTCGAGCCGCGCCGCGCGCTGCGCCGCCTGGTCGAGTTCACCTGGCGCTACTTCCTCGAGCACCCCGAGTTCCTCACGCTGCTGAACAGCGAGAACCTGCACAAGGGCCGCCACGTGCAGCACTCGCGCAACGTGCCGCGCATCAACACGCCGCTGGTGGATTCGCTGCGCAGCCTTCTGCGGCGCGGCGAGCAGCAGGGCGTGTTCCGCCGCGGCATCGACCCGGTGCAGCTCTACATCTCGATCGCCGGCGAGGGCTATTTCTACCTCAGCAACCGCTATACCCTGTCGCAGATCTTCGGCCGCGACCTGATGGCGAAGAAGGCGCTCGCCGCGCGCGCGCGGCACAATGCCGAGATGATTCTCGCCGCCGTCGGGCGCTCGACACCCCCGCGACGTAACCGTATAGTTAAAAGATGACCGCCGCCATCAGCAAGGTTGAGCTCGCGCGCCTCGACTACGCGCTGGTCGGCGACTTCAAGTTCTTCAAGGACGGCCGGCGGCCGACGCTGCTGGTGCGCCTCACCGACGCCGACGGCGCGCAGGGCTGCGGCCAGGCGGTGCCGGTGGAGACCTGGACCTACGAGACGGTCGAGACGGTGGCCTCGACGCTCGAGCGCTACCTCGCGCCGGCGGTGCTCGGCGCCGACCCGGCCGACCTGGCCGAGGTGCACGCGCGCATGGAGCGCGCCATCCGGCCCTCGTTCTCGGTCGGCCAGCCGCTCGCCAAGGCGGCGATCGACCTCGCCTGCTACGACCTGTGGGGCCGGCGCGCGCGGCGGCCGGTGTGCGAGCTGGTCGGCAGGCGGCGCGCCGACGAGATCCAGCTCAGCTGGACGGTGAACGCGGCCAGCCTGCAGGCCGCCGACGCGCAGCTCGAGCAGGGGCGGGCCGCGGGCTACGACAGCTTCAACGTCAAGATCGGCCCGCCGCAGACGCCGGAGTACGACCGCCAGCTGGTGCGCGCGGTGCGCGACTTCGCGCCGCACGGCTTCCACTGGGCCGACGCCAACACCGGCTACGGCCTTGCCGACGCGCTGCGCATGGCGCGCGAGCTCGCCGACCTCGGCTTCCGCGCGCTCGAGTCGCCGCTGCCGCCCAACCGCATCCGCGACTACCAGGCGCTGAAGAAGCAGGACGCGCTGCCGATCCTGATGGACGAAGGCATCGTTTCCAGCGTCGAGGCGGAGGAGTTCGCGGCGCTCGGCATGATGGACGGCATCGCGATGAAGGTGGCGCGCTGCGGCGGGCTGTGGCACGCCGCGCGCGTGGTCGAGATGCTGAAGGAGCGCAGCCTCGAGCTGTTCGCCTCGGGGCTCACCGACCCCGACCTGTCGCTCGCCGCGTCGCTGCACTTGTTTGCGGCCGCCGGGCTGACGCGGCCCGCGGCGCTGAACGGGCCGCAGTTCCTCGACCAGCGCGGCGTCACCGACTCGCGCCTGCGCGCGGTCGGCGCGCACCTCAAGGTGCCGGAAGGCTCCGGGCTGGGAATCGAGGTGCAGGGAGCCGAGTGGCGCGTGGTG
>DASUZH010000612.1:0-5980 GCA_036376975.1 Burkholderiales bacterium
AGGAATCGGTCGGATAGGCGATCAGGCCGCCGCCGCGCACGATCTCCGCCGCGCGGCGGACCAGGCGCGCCTGCGGGTGCGTGGGATGGATGGAGAAGAACTGCGCCACTACAGGAAGTCCTCGATCAGCCGCGCCACCGCCTCGGGCTGGTCATGGTGAAGCATGTGGCCGGCGTCTTTCACGGTGACGTACTTGAGGTCGCGAAACGCCGCGCGCCGCTCGGCATGCTGGGCGGCATCCAGGCCGATCCGTCCCAAGGTATCGGACTCTGCCGCGTCGACCCACAGCACCGGCGCCGTCACCTGCTGCCAGCATGCGCGCACCTCCTCGACGCGGTAGAGGACCGGATTGACGATCTTGTGCGCCGGGTCCCCGCGCAGCACCACGCCGCCGCCCTCTTCGCGGCCCCAGTGCCGCGCCAGGAACTCGGCCTTGTCCCGCGACAGCCGCGGGTTGTTCTTCTGCAGCCGGTCCGCCAGCGCGCCGAATCCTTCGTACGGTCGCAGCGCGGACGGCTCGCGCAGCTCGTCCAGCCAGCGCGCGTAGCGCTTCGGCGCCTGCTCCGGCCGCGTCGCCTGCATGCCGAAGCCCTCCAGGTTCACCAGCCTCGCCACGCGCGACGGACGCACGCCGGCGTAGAGCGCCGCCACGTTTCCACCAAGGCTATGGCCCACCAGACTGACGGGATTTGCTTCTATTGCTTCCAAAAGGGAATCAAGATCGGCGATGTAGTCCGGGAACCAGTAGCAGTCCGCCTTGCCCCAGTCGGTCAGGCCGTAGCCGCGCCAGTCCGGCGCGAAGACGTCCCATTCCTTGCGCAGCGCGTCGACCAGGAACTGGAAAGAGGCGGAGACGTCCATCCAGCCGTGCAGCAGGACCATCTTCGGCGCGCCGGCGCGCGCCCACCTGCGCACGTGGTAGCGCAGCCCGCGGACGTCGAGGAACAGGGATTCGCTGTTACGCAAGGAAATCAAACGCCACCTCCGGCCGGCGGCCGGAAACGATCTCGGCGAGCGCGCGCCCCGATCCGCAGGCCAGCGTCCAGCCGAGGGTGCCGTGGCCGGTGTTGAGGAACAGGTTGGCGAGGCGCGTGCGGCCGACCAGCGGCACGTTGTTCGGCGTCGCCGGACGCAGCCCCGCCCAGTCGTCGACCGCGGGCGCCGCGCCTAGCTGCGGGAACAGCTGCCGGATGCGGCGCGTGATCGCCGCGCAGCGCGCCGGATTGACGGTGGTGTCGTAGCCGGCGAGCTCGGCGGTGCCGGCGGCGCGCAGGCGATTTCCCAGCCTCGAGATGACGATCTTGTGCGCCTCGTCGGTCAGGCTGACGCTCGGCGCGGCGGCGGCCTCCGCCGGGCCGAGCGCGAGCGTGATCGAGTAGCCCTTGAGGGGATAGACCGGAATCCGGATGCCCAGCGGCTTCAGCAAGAGAGGGCTGTAGCTCCCAAGGGAAACGACATATGCGTCTCCCTCGATTCGCGCGCCATCGTGGGTCCGCAGGGCAACAACTTTTCCTCCGGCTGTCTCCAGCGCTTCCGCCGCCATGCCGAACTGGAAGCTGACACCGCGCGCCTGCGCCATGCGCGCCAGCTCGCGCGTGAAGCGGTGCGCGTCGCCCGATTCGTCGCGCGGCGTGAACAGGCCGCCGGCCACCGCGTGCTGCGAATGCGCGAGCGCCGGCTCGAGCTGCAGGCATTCGGCCGCCGACTTCACCTGGCGCTCGACGCCCATCGCGCGCATCGCCTGGGCGTGCCGCGCCATGGCGTCGAAGTCGCGCTGCGAGGTGGCGAAATGCAGGATGCCGCGCGACAGCTGGTCGTACTGGATGCCGCTCGCCTTGCGCAGCTCGAGCAGCGCGTCGCGGCTGTAGCCGGCGAGGCCCGCCAGCGCGCGGCAGTTGCGCTCGAAGCGGCCGGGCAGGCATTCGAGCGCGAAGCGCAGGCTCCACTCCCACTGCGCCAGGTCGGCGCGCGGCCGGAACAGCAGCGGCGCGTCCTCGCGTCCCAGCCAGCGCAGCACCTTCGGCAGCACCGATGGCTGCGCCCAGGGCTCGGCGTGGCCGGCCGAGATCTGGCCGCCGTTGGCGAAGGAGGTCTCCATGCCGGCTTCGCGGCGGCGCTCGACGACGGTGACCTGGTGCCCGGCGGCGGCGAGATACCAGGCGCCGGCGACGCCCACCACCCCGGCGCCAAGGACGATGATTTTCACTGCACTATGATAGCGGTATGCCCCTCTACTCCCTTGGCGAGCGCCGCGTCCAGCTGCGCGGCTCGCACCATTACATCGCGCCCGACGCCAGCGTGATCGGCTCGGTGACCCTCGAGAACGAAGCCAACGTCTGGTTCAACGTGGTGATCCGCGCCGACAACGACCAGATCACCATCGGCGAGCAGACCAACGTGCAGGACGGCTCGGTGCTGCACGTCGATCCGGGCTACCCGATGACGCTCGGCCGGCGCGTCACCATCGGCCACAAGGTGATGCTGCACGGCTGCAGCGTCGGCGACGGCGCGCTGGTCGG
Organism: Burkholderiales bacterium; assembly: GCA_036376975.1. Lineage (GTDB taxonomy): Bacteria > Pseudomonadota > Gammaproteobacteria > Burkholderiales > SG8-39 > SCGC-AG-212-J23. The sequence continues at coordinate 2,520 of DASUZH010000612.1, forward strand.
CATCAACAGCGTGATCATGAACGGGGCGAAGATCGGCAGGTCCGCGCTGATCGGCGCCAACACGCTGATCGCCGAGGGCAAGGAGATTCCCGAGGGCGTGCTGGTGCTCGGCTCGCCCGGCAAGATCATCCGCGAGCTGAAGCAGGAGGAAAAGGATTTCCTCCTGAAGATCGCCGACGGCTACGTGGAGCGCTCCCGCCTGTTCAAGACCGGATTGAAGGAAATTACTTAGGCGCCATGCGGATCGCGCCGTCGAGGCGGATCGTCTCGGCGTTCAGCATCTCGTTCTCGACCATCGCCTTCACCAGCTGGGCGAACTCCGCCGGCCGGCCGAGGCGCGAGGGGAACGGCACCTGCTTGCCGAGCGACTCCTGCGCCTCCTTCGGCAGCGCCGCGAGCAGCGGCGTCTCGAAGATGCCCGGCGCGATGGTGTTGACGCGGATGCCGTTGCGCGACAGGTCGCGCGCGATCGGCAGCGTCATGCCGACGATGCCGCCCTTGGAGGCCGAGTAGGCGGCCTGGCCGATCTGCCCGTCGTAGGCCGCCACCGAGGCGGTGTTGACGATCACGCCGCGCTCGCCGGCGGCGTTCGGCCCGGCTTTCGCCATCGCGTCGGCGGCGAGGCGGATCATGTTGAAGGTGCCGATGGTGTTGACGGTCACCACCTTCACGAAGCTGGCCAGGTCGTGCGGCGCGTCCTTGCCGAGCGTGCGCGCGGCGTAGCCGATGCCGGCGCAGTTCACCAGCACGTGCAGGCCGCCGAATTCCTTCAGCGCCAGCGCCACCGCGGCCTTGCCGTCGGCCTCGGAGGAAACGTCGGTGCGCACGAAGCGGCCGCCGAGCTCCTTCGCCAGCTTCTCGCCAAGCTCCGCCTGCAGGTCGGCGATCACCACCTTGCCGCCGCCTTCGGCGGCCATGCGCGCGGTCGCCGCGCCGAGTCCCGACGCGCCGCCGGTGACGAGGAATACGCTGTTCTTGATCTGCATTAAAACTCCGGAATAAGGTAATTCTCGAGAGAGACGCCTGATTTCGCAGATAATTCTACCTTCATGCGACTGGCTTTCGGCATCGCGTTCGCTGACCTCTACGACCGGGAAGGCCTCCTGCGCGTCGACGCGGCCTTCCTCGCCTTCCTCGACGCCGGCCTGCGCGAGAAGCTGGCCGCCGCGCGGCGCGATCCGCCCGCGGGCAAGGCCGAGTCGGATCTGCTCGTCGAGCTGGCGCCGCACGTCGAGGATTTCCTCGCCAAGCTGTTCGGCATCGAGGCCGAGGCGCTCGCGCTCGCCGAGCGGCACAACCAGCTCGCCCCGCTCTACTCGGTCAAGCGGCTGTTCGTGCAGCGCCGCGCCATGCACAAGGTGAAGCCGGAGGACGCGAGCCCCGACGCCTACCCGTTCACCACCGAGCTCGAGTTCGCGCGCCAGGTAACGGCCTGGCTGAAGGACGAGGCCGCCAACGCCGACCAGCTCGAGGCGGCGGCGCGCTACGCCGCCTGGGCCGCCACCACGCCCGAGGGCAAGCGCAAGCACCGCGACGGCGTGCTGTTCAAGGCGCCGCGCAAGCTCGATTTCATGAAGCTGGTGCCGGTGCACACCGAGACCGCGCGCGGCTTCGCCGAGCACACGCTCGGCCACCTGCGCATGCGCGACGGATTCAAGCTGACCGACCCCGGAACCGACCTGACTGGCGCGCTCGACGAGACCAACTACTGCATCTGGTGCCACGAGCAAGGCAAGGACTCCTGCTCCAAGGGCCTAAAGGAAAAAGCGCCCTCCGAAGCCTTCAAGAAGACGGTGTTCGGCGTATCGCTTGCCGGCTGCCCGCTGGAGGAGAAGATCTCCGAGTTCCAGATGGTGAAGTCGCGCGGCGAGCCGCTCGCCGCGCTCGGCATCATCGCGGTCGACAACCCGATGGCGGCGGCCACCGGCCACCGCATCTGCAACGACTGCATGAAGTCGTGCATCTACCAGAAGCAGGAGCCGGTCAACATCCCGCAGGCGGAGACGCGCGCCCTGAAGGATGTGCTCGAGCTGCCGTGGGGCTTCGAGATCTACTCCCTGCTGACGCGCTGGAATCCCCTGAACCTGCAGCGGCCCTATCCGCGAGCCTCTTCCGGTAAACGAGTTCTGGTAGTCGGCCTCGGCCCCGCCGGCTTCTCTGTCGCGCACCACCTGATGAACGACGGCCACGCGGTGGTCGGCATCGACGGGCTGAAGATCGAGCCGCTCGACGCGTCGGTCTCGGGCGTCGATCCGCTGGGAAACAGGGTCGGGTTTGAACCAATCAAACATATTTCGGACCTTCAAGAGCCGCTCGATGAGCGCGCGATGGCCGGCTTCGGCGGCGTCGCCGAGTACGGCATCACCGTGCGCTGGGACAAGAACTTCCTCAAGATGATCCGCCTGCTGCTCGAGCGCCGCGCGCAGTTTGCCATGTTCGGCGGCGTGCGCTTCGGCGGCACGCTGACCGTCGAGGACGCCTTTGCCGCCGGCTTCGACCACGTCGCGCTGTGCGCCGGCGCCGGGCGGCCGACGGTGCTCGAGATCCCGAACGGCTTCGCGCGCGGCGTGCGCGCCGCGTCCGACTTCCTGATGGCGCTCCAGCTCACCGGCGCGGCGAAGCGCGAGTCGATCGCCAACCTGCAGATCCGCCTGCCGGTGGTGGTGATCGGCGGCGGCCTGACCGCGATCGACACCGCCACCGAGTCGCTCGCCTACTACGCGGTGCAGGTCGAGAAGTTCCTCTCGCGCTGCGAGCAGCTCGAGCGCAAGCCGGCGTGGAACGCCGAGGAGCGCGAGATCGCCGAGGAATTCATCGCCCACGCCAAGGCGCTGAGAACTTGTCCGGCCTCCGAAAAGATCTCCCTGCTGAAGTCCTGGGGCGGCTCCACCATCGCGTATCGCCGCAGGCTGGTCGACAGCCCCTCCTACACGCTGAATCACGAGGAAGTCGAGAAGGCGCTCGAGGAAGGCATCACCTTCGCCGAAGGCCTTACGCCGATCCGCATCGAAGTCGACCAGCACGGTCATGCGGAGGCAGTCGTCTTCTCCGCCAATGAAAAAGAAGTGAAATTGAAGGCGAGAAGCGTACTGATCGCGGCCGGCACTCAGCCCAACACCGTGCTGGCGCGCGAGGAAGGCGTCAGCCTCGCGCTGGACGGCAAGTACTTCCAGGCCTGCGACGAGAACGGCGACCCGGTGAAACCCGAGCGCAGCGCCTCGAAGCCGAATTCGGTCGAGGTCCTGCTGCACAAGCGCCCCGACGGCCGCTTCATGAGCTTCTTCGGCGACCTGCACCCGTCGTACTTCGGCAACGTGGTGAAGGCGATGGGCAGCGCCAAGCAGGGCTACCCCGTGATCTCCACGGTGTTGAGCCGGCGTAAGCCGTCTGCGTCCATCAGTGATTCTGATTTCTTGGCAAACCTCAATCGCGACCTGCGCGCGGTGGTGCACGAGGTGCGC
>DASUZH010000613.1:0-4989 GCA_036376975.1 Burkholderiales bacterium
TTCACGAACAGCGCCACCGTCTGCACGAACGGCGGCAGCGCGTCGCGGATCTCCGCCGCGCGCTCGACGGCGAGGAAGCGCGGGCTCTTCGGGTAGAACACCAGCCCGATGGCGTCGGCGCCCGCCTCCGCCGCGGCGCGCCCGTCGCCCGGGCGCGTGATGCCGCAGATCTTGACGCGGGTTCTCATTGCGGGAGGCCCCATTTAGGGTCGTATTCTATTTTCTCGAGGTACAGCCCTTCGGGACCGAACGTCGGCGCGCCCTTGCTGCGGTCCTTCGACAGCAGTACTTCCTTCGCCCATACCGGAGGATGCGCGCCCTTGCCGACATACACCAGCATGCCGACCAGGTTCCGCACCATGTGGTGCAGGAACGCGTTCGCCCGCACCACGAAGTCGATCCGATCCTGGTTTTTTTCAATCGAAAATTCGTGGATCCGCCGCACCGGGGACTTTGCCTGGCACTCCGAGGAACGGAAGGCAGTGAAGTCGTGCTCGCCTACTAGGTGCTGCGCCGCCTCGCGCATCAGCTCGGCGTCGAGCGGCAGATGAAACCAGCCCACCTGCGTCGCGGCGAGCGCCGGGCGCACCGGGCGGTTGAGCAGCCGGTAGCGGTAGGTGCGGGCGAACGCGCTGAAGCGCGCATGGAACTCGTCGGCCACCGGCTGCGACCAGAGCGCCGCCACGCTGTCCGGAAGCAGCGAGTTGACGCCGCGCACCCAGGCCGACTGGGGACGCTGCGCCTCGGTATCGAAATGCACCACCTGGCAGCGCGCGTGCACGCCGCGGTCGGTCCTTCCCGCGCAGGTGGTTGCAATGGGTGCGCCGGCGATGCCCGCGAGCGCGCGTTCGACCGCGTCCTGCACGCCGCCGCCGCCGGGTTGGGTCTGCCAGCCGAGGAACCGGCTGCCGTCGTACTCGAGGCCTAGGGCAATCCTGATGGAACCTAGCCCAGCTTGGCGAGCACCTGCTGCGCCTGGCCCTTCTGCGCCGCGTCGCCGTCCTTCATCACTTCGTTGAGCAGCTCGCGCGCGCCGTCCTTGTCGCCCATCTCTTCATAGGCCTTGGCGAGGTCGAGCTTGGTGGCCACTTCCTGCCACTTCGGGTCCGAGCCGCCGCCCGAGGGGGCGGAAGGCTCGGCGGGCGAGCCGAGGTCGAGACTGATCGACGACAGGTCGGGCGTCGCCGCGGGGGCGCTCGGCTCTTTTGCGCCGGGCATGTCGTCGAGCTTGAGGTCGAAATCCAGCCCGGCGTCGGCCGCGGGCGCAGGCTCCGGCGCCGCGGGCGCCGCCGGAGCTTCGGTCTTCGACGTGCCGAGGTCGAAGTCCAGCCCCGACGCGGTCGACTCGGGCGACTGCGCGCCCATGATCAGCGTGCCTTCCGGCGTGAAGTCGGTCGCCGGCGTGGCGGGCGCGGCCGGCGCGCCGCCGAGGTCGAAATCCACCGCGCCGGAGTCGGCCGGCGCCTGCGACGGCGCGTCGAGCGAGATATCGGGCGCGGCGCCCTGCTGGCTGGCGCCGCCCAGGTCGAAGTCAAGCGCCGGCGAGGCTGCCGCGGGCGCGACGTCCGCCGCCGCGCCGCCCGCGCCGCCGTACAGCCCGTTCTGCGGATCGATCGAGCGGCCGAGCGCGGCCGCCTTCTCCCATTCGGGTCCGGCGCCGTTGGTGATCGACTTCAGCTTGAGCGCGGCCTGCTCGAACGCCTGCTTGTCCTTGCGGTTGGCGTAGATCTCCAGCAGCTTGACGTGCACCGCGGTGCGCTTCTCGTCCTTCTGCAGCGCTTCCTTGAGGATCTCTTCCGCCTGCGCGTCGCGGCCGTACGCCATGTAGACGTCGGCTTCGGCGATCGGATCGACTTCCTCCGCCTCCATGCCGGCCGGCTGGCTGACCGAGGCCTGCGAAGCGCCGCCGGGGGCGATCGAGGGCGCGGCGCCGGGCGTGCCGAACACCGAAGCGGCGCCTGAAGCGGCGCCTAGGACGCTATCTTGAAACTTTGCTTGGGCCTTTTTTTTTCTGCTCCAGGCCCAGGCCCCGTATCCGACCAGCAGCAGGACTACGCCGCCCAGGCCGCCGAGCGCGATCGGGTTGTCGAGGAATTCGTCGAGCAGGCTGGGCTCGGGCGCCGGCGGCTTGGCCGGCGCGGGAGCGGGCGCGGCAGGCTTGGGCGCCTCCGGCGCCTTCGCTACCACCGGCGGGGTCGGCGCAGCGGGCGCGGCGGGTTTCGCCGGCTCCGCCGCCGGCTTCGGCGCTTCGGGCGCTTTTGCGGCGGGCGCGGGGGCCGGTGCGGGTGCGGGCTTCGGCGCTTCGGGCGCCTTGGCGGCTGGCGCTGGCGCCGGCGCGGGCTTGGGCGCTTCCGGGGCCTTCGCCGCCGGAGCAGGCGCCGGCGGAGCGGCCGGCGCGGGCTTGCCGCCCGCCCGTTTCTCCAGCTCGGCGAGCTGCTGGTTCTTCAGCTCGAGCAGCTTCTGCAGGTCGGCGACGTTCTTTTCCAGGTCGGTGACGCGCGACTGCGCTTCCTTCAGCGCCCGCTCGCGAGCCGCGGCATCGTCGCCCTGCGCGGCCTTGGAGGCGGCGGCGGCCGGCTTCTTGGGATCGGCCTTGGACAGCCTGAGCTGGTCCGGCGCACCCGAAGGCGCGGGCGCGGCGGGCTTGGGCTCGATGCGGCCGGTGGTCTCGCGCTGGCCCGGCGCGCTCTCGGCGGCGGTGGGCGCGGCGGCGAGCCGGCTGCGGTACTCGTTGAAATCGGCGATCTGCGCCGAGACCAGGCGGTTGGCGTCGGCCCGCTCGACCGTGCCGACCGTGTCGGCGTCGGGAATGTTGAGGATCGCCCCGGCGCGCACCAGGTTGATGTTCTCGCGGATGAAAGCGTCCGGGTTGGCGCGGTACAGCGCGATCAGCATCTGGTTCAGCGAGGTGCCCGCCGGCAGGTTCTGCCGCGCGATCGCGCCGAGCGTGTCGCCCTTCTTCACCTCGTACATGGTCTGCGGCGCCGCGGCGGACGGCGTCGCTTGCGCGGCGGGCTTCGCCGGGTCAGCGGGCTGGGCCTGCTGCGTAGCCGGCAGCGGCTTCTCCTCGATCCTGCCCTCGGGCTTCGCTTCCGCCTGCGCCGCGGGCTTGGCGGGCTCGGCGACCACCGGCGCGACGACCGCCGGCGCAGCCGCTTCAGGCTTCGCCTCGGGCTTCGGCGCCTCGGCCGCCGGCGCTACCGGCTCGGGCTTCGGCGCCGGCGCCGGCACGACGACCACGGGCTTGGCCGGCGCGGCGGCCATCTGCGGCGACTTGTATTCGGCGGGATCGAGCAGGAAGGTGTACTCGCGCACCAGCCGGCCCCCGGTCCACTGCAGCTCGACGAGCAGCTCGAGGAACGGATCGTTCACCGGCTGCTGGCTGGTGACGCGCACCAGCGGGCGGTTGTTCCGCCGCTGGATGCTGAAGCGGACGGTGTTCAGGACGGGATTGACTTCGATGCCCGCGGCGCTGAACGCATCCGCGGAAGGCAGCCGGGCGGTGAGGCCTTCTTCTTCTCCGGGCTGCAGCTGCACGACCTCGATCTCGGCGAGCAGCGGCTGGCCGAGGGTGGAAAGCACGGTGATCTTGCCGAGCCCCGCAGCGAGCGCCGACGGCGCTGCGAGAGACAGCGCGGCCGCAAACATCGCGAAGGCGATCGATCTAACCACTAGTTTTCCCCACCCTCTGTCTTCTTAGCTGCTGGACCAATTACCTTAACATCATGGCCTTACGACTGCAAATTGAGCATTTTTCTCGCTTTTTAGGCCATCCGCCCGGACTCCAGAAGGATTCTGACCATCCGGCGCAGGGGCTCGGCGGCTCCCCACAGGAGCTGGTCGCCGACCGTAAAGGCCGTCAGATAGTCGTCCCCCATCGGTAGCTTGCGCAGCCGCCCGACCGGCACCGAAAGCTTGCCGGTGACCGCGGCCGGGGTCAGCTCCGCCAGGCTCGCCTCGCGCTGGTTCGGCACCACCTTCACCCAGTCGTGCGCCTCGGCCAGCATGCCCTCGATCTCGTCGAGCGGCAGCGCGCGGCGCAGCTTGATGGTCAGCGCCTGGCTGTGGCAGCGCATGGCGCCGACGCGCACGCAGACGCCGTCCACTGGAATCGCGTTGCCGTTCCTGCCGAGGATCTTGTTGGTCTCGGCCTGGCCCTTCCACTCCTCGCGGCTCTGGCCGTTGCCCATGTCCTTGTCGATCCAGGGCAGCAGGCTCGCCGCCAGCGGGTGGCCGAAGCTCTCCTTCGGCAGGCTGCGCGAGCGGATCGAATCGGTCACCGCCTGGTCGATGTCGAGGATCGCCGAGGCCGGGTCCTTCAGCAGCGCCTTCGCGCTGTCGCCTACCTGCGCCATCTGCGCCACCAGCTCGCGCATGTTCGCCGCGCCGGCGCCCGAGGCGGCCTGGTAGGTCATGCTGGTCATCCACTCGATCTCGTCGTGCTGGAACAGCCCCGCCAAGCCCATCAGCATCAGGGACACGGTGCAATTCCCGCCGATATAGTTTTTTATGTTTTTAGAAAGAGAATCTTTAATCAGCGGCATGTTGACCGGGTCGAGAATGATCGCCGCGTCGTTCTGCATGCGCAGCGCGCTGGCCGCATCGATCCAGTAGCCCTTCCAGCCCGCCTTGCGCAGCTGCGGGTAGATCTCGTTGGTGTAGTCGCCGCCCTGGCAGGAAATCAGCACCGGCAGCGCCTTCAGCGCGGCGATGTCCTTCGCGTCCTTGACCGGCTCGACTTCCTTCCCGATCGACGGCCCCTTGCCGCCGGCCTGGGAGGTGGAGAAGAACACCGGCTCGACGTGGTCGAAGTCGCGCTCCTCGCGCATCCTCTGCACCAGGACCGAGCCCACCATGCCGCGCCAACCGATAATGCCGACTTTCAACATAAACAGTAGTTTATAGCGCCGCCAGGACGGCGTCGCCCATTTCTTTCGTGCCGACCTTCTTCATGCCCGCGGTGAAGATGTCGGCCGTGCGGTAACCATC
>DASUZH010000614.1:0-6753 GCA_036376975.1 Burkholderiales bacterium
GCGTGAAGACCTTCCAGTCGATCCTCACCAACCGCATCAAGGTGCAGGGCTTCATCGTCTCCGACCGCATGGAGCTGTGGGCGCGCGCGCTGCCCGAGCTGATCGGCTGGGTGGCGAGCGGCAGGATCAAGTACCGCGAGAGCGTCACGCAGGGCCTGGAGAACGCGCCGAAGGCGTTCATCGGCCTGCTCAAAGGCGAAAATTTTGGAAAACAACTAGTAAAACTATGATCGATCTCTATACCTGGCCGACGCCCAACGGGCACAAGATCCACATCATGATGGAGGAGACCGGCACGCCGTACCGCGTGATCCCGATCGACATCGGCAAGGGCGACCAGTTCAAGCCCGAGTTCCTCAAGATCTCGCCCAACAACAAGATGCCGGCGATGGTCGACCCCGACGGCCCCGGCGGCAAGCCGTTCGCGCTCGCCGAATCGGGCGCGATGCTGTTCTACCTGGCTTCGAAGACCGGCAAGTTCCTGCCGAGCGACCTGCGCAAGCGCTGGCAGGTGATGCAGTGGACCATGTTCCAGATGGGCCACATCGGCCCGATGCTTGGCCAGGCGCACCACTTCCTCGGCTACGCGCCGGAGAAGATCGAGTACGCGATGAACCGCTACAAGAACGAGGCCAACCGGCTGTATGGAGTGGTCAACAAGCGGTTGGGCGAAAGCAGGTATCTCGCGTGCGACGAGTACACGATCGCCGACATGGCCACCATGCCGTGGCTGCGCTTTCCCGAGCGCCAGGGCGTGAACATCGAGGAATTCCCGGCGCTGAAGCGCTGGCGCGACGCGCTGCTCGAGCGGCCCGCGGTGAAGCGCGCCCTAGAGGTGCTGAAGGACGCGCGGCGCGCCGGCGAGATGACCAAGGAACAGAAGGAAAACCTGTTTGGCGCAACCCAGTACGCTAAGCGATAGCCTCAAAAATAAGGTCGCCTGGATTACCGGCGGCGGCTCGGGCATCGGCCTGGCCGGCGCCATCGAGCTGGCGCGCGCCGGCGCGCACGTCGTCATCTCGGGCCGCAGCGCGGAGACGCTGAAGAAGGCGGAAAAGGAGCTGAAGGCCGCCGGCAGCGGCGAGACCATCTCGATGGACGTCGGCGACCAGAAGGAAGTGGCGCGCGCCGGCGCCGAGATCCAGAAGCGCCACGGCCGCGTCGACATCCTGGTCAACAGCGCCGGCATCAACCACCCGAAGCGCAACTTCCGCAACGTCTCGATCGACGGCTGGGACCAGATCGTGGCGATCAACCTGTCGGGCACCTTCTACTGCTGCCAGGCGGTGCTGCCCGGCATGCGCGAGCGCAAGGACGGCCTGATCATCAACGTCGCGTCCTGGTTCGGGCGCTACTGGAACACGCTCGGCGGGCCGGGCTACAACGCCACCAAGCATGCCGTGGTGTCGCTTACCGAGACGCTCAACATCGAGGAGGCGGCGAACAACATCCGCGCCACCTGCATCCTGCCGGGCGAGGTGGCGACGCCGATCCTCGAGAAGCGGCCGGTGCCGCCGCCGATGGAGGAGCGCGCGCGCATGCTGCAGCCCGGCGACCTGGGCAAGACCATCCTGTTCGTCGCCTCGCTGCCGCCGCGCGCCTGCGTCAACGAGATCGTCATCGCCCCGACCTGGAACCGCCTGGTCCAGGGCGGCCTGGAAAAATAGGGTCAGACCCCATTTTTCTCCGCGTAGCCCTGCCGTTCCTCGCGGGCTACTTCGTCTCGTACATGTACCGGATGGTGAACGCGGTGCTCGCGCCGACGCTCGCCGCCGAGTTCGGCCTGTCGGCCGCCGGCCTCGGGCTGCTGTCGAGCGTCTACTTCCTCGCCTTCGCCGTGGTGCAGCTGCCGGTCGGCGTCGCGCTCGACCGCTTCGGGCCGCGGCGCGTCAACGCCGCGCTCTTGCTGCTGGCCGCCGCCGGAGGGGTCTGGTTCACCATGGCGGAGTCGGCGGCCGCGGCAATCGCGGCGCGCGCGCTCATCGGCCTGGGCGTGTCGGCCTGCCTGATGGCGGCGCTGACCGCCTTCGTGCTGTGGTACCCGCCCGAGCGCATCTCGACCATGACCGGGATCGCGTTCTCCGCCGGGGCGGTCGGCGCGATGGCGGTGACCGTGCCGCTCGAGATCCTGCTGCGGGCGTGGGGCTGGCGCGAGGCGTTCCTCGTCATCGTCGCGGCGAACCTGGCGGTGAGCCTGGTGCTGTGGCTGTGGGTGCCGGAGCGGCGGGCGACGCGGCAGGGCGAGCCGCTCGCCGAGCAGCTGCGCGGCCTCGGCCGGCTGCTGCGCGACCCGGCGTTCCTGCGCCTCGCGGTGTGCGTCGGCACGAACCAGTGCGCGGCGGTGGCGCTGCAGACGCTGTGGATCGCCACCTGGCTGCGCGACGTCGCCGGCTGGAGCCCGGCCGAGGTAGCGCGCGGGCTGCTCGCGGTCAACGTCTCGATGATCGCCGGCTACCTCGCCTTCGGCCGCGCGGCGGACGCCAGGCAGCGCCGCGGGCGCAGCGCGCTGCCGCTGCTCGCCGGCGGCATCGCGCTGTCCTCGCTCTGCCTGGCGCTGCTGATCCTCGGCGTCAGCTCGTTCCCGCTCTGGTGCCTGTTTGTCGGTTCAGCCACCGCGGCGGTATTGGCCTACTCGTTGGTCGCGCGCCGCTACCCGAAGGAGATGGCCGGGCGCGTGAACACGGCGGTGAACGTGATCGGCTTCGTCGGCATGTTCAGCGGCCAGTGGGGCATCGGCCTGGTGCTCAGCTTCTGGCCGCCGACGGCCGCGGGCTATGCGCCGGAGGCCTACTCCTGGGCGCTCGCCATGGTGTGGGCGGTGCAGCTCGCCGGCCTGGCCTGGCTGTGGTCGGGCCGGCGGCTGCTGGCCTGAGCTACGACGTGTAGTAGATGTCGCGGTAGCTCGTGTAGAGCGAGGCGGCTGCGACCGGCACGAACACCAGGTAGCCGAGCAGCAGCGGGATCGCCGCGACGACGTTCAGCACCAGCAGGATGATGCCGTAGAGCAGGAAAGGCACGATGTTCTTCAGGCAGCCGGCGAAGCTCTCCTTCATCGCCTCGATCGCGCCGCGCTCGTTGAACACTACCAGCGAGGGCGCGAACCAGATCGCCATCGCCAGCGGGATCATCAGCGCCAGCATCACCAGGACCATCAGCAGCGAGCCCATGACCGCGCCGGCGGCGGCGCCCGCGCCCGGCTCGCCGCCGGAGCCGGCGAACAGCGCGAACATGCCGGCGCCGAAGATCAGGCCGACCACCAGGGCGATCACCACCGAGGCGACCAGGTAGATCGCGCCGACCGCGGCGAGGTTGCCGAACTTCTCCTTGAAGCCGGCGAACAGGTGGCCGATCTCGAGCTCGCCGCCCTGGTCGAGCGCGCGGCAGCCGAGCATGACGCCGCCGCCGAACACCGGGCCGAGCACCATCATCGCCAGCGAGCCGATGAACGGGATGATCGCCATGACCACGAAGATGACCAGCGCGACGATGATCAGGCCGATCCACATGCCGGGCTGCTTCTTGAACAGGTTCCAGCCGCCGACGATCCAGTCCCAGCCGCGGCCCGCGGCGACGCCGCGGCCTCCGGGGACGAAGTTGCCTTGCACGGGGGTGGCGGCGTCGGCGACGGCGGCTTTCGGGGCGGCGTACGGGTTCGAGCTCATGTTTTCTCCCTCATTTTTCCTTCTGTCTGACTCGGACGGTTGCGATCGCCTTGGCGACGAGCGAGCCATCTTCATTCCGTGCCTCGGCTTCGACGAAGCTCATGCTACGCCCATCCTTGAGAACGCGCGCGTCGGCCAGCAGCCGGGCGCCGCTGCCGCCGTCGATGAAGGAGGTGCTCATGTCGATGGTGATCGCCCCGACCGAGCCGGGGTGCAGGGTGCGCGCCGCGGTGCACAGCGCGATGTCGAGCAGGGACATGATCACCCCGCCGTGCACCGTGCCCATGCTGTTGGTCAGGTGCTGCTCGATCGGCAGGGAGAGCTTCGCGGTCCCCTGGCCGAGCTCCTCGGTGAGGATCTTGAGATGGGAGAGGAAGGGGATCTTCTTCTGATACTCGCGCGTGTACTGCAGTGCATCGCTCATATGATGGTGGCGCCGCCGTCCACGGCGATCGCCTGGCCGGTGATGTGGCGCGAGGCTTCGGAGGCGAGCAGCACCACCAGGCCCTTCAGGTCCTCGTCGTTGCCGACGCGGCCGGTCGGCGTGGTCTCCAGGATCAGCTGCAGGTCCTTGCCGAGGGTGGCCTTGGTCATCTTGGACGGGAAGAAGCCGGGGCAGATGGCGTTGACCGTGATGCCGTGCGCGCCCCACTCGGCGGCGAGCTGGCGGGTCAGGCCGACCAGGCCGTGCTTGGTGGCGTTGTAGGCCACCGTGCGCACCACGCGCGGGTCGCTCGCCGTGATGCCGGCGACCGAAGCGGTGTTGATGATGCGCCCCCACTTGTTGGGGATCATCGAGCGCTTGGCGAGCTGCTGCGAGAGCAGGAAGGCGCCGGTCAGGTTGACGTTGACCAGCTTGTCCCAGGCCTCCAGCGGGTGGTCCTCGGCCGGCGCGCCCCAGGTGGCGCCGGCGTTGTTGACCAGGATGTCGACCTTGCCGAAGTCCTTCAGCACCGCGTCGGCAAGCGGCCCGACCTGCTCGCGCTTGCCGATGTCGGCGGGGTAGGGCCGAGATGAAATTCCCAGGGAGGAGAGATGCTTTGTAGCTTCATCCAATTCCTCCTTCTTGCGCGCCGAGATCGCGACCTTCGCGCCCATCTCGCCGAGCGCCTCGGCCATCTGCAGCCCGAGGCCGCGCGAGCCGCCGGTGACCAGCGCGGTTTTTCCCTTCAGCGACAGCAGATCGAGAGTCTTCATCCCCTGAGCGTAAGCGTGGCGAAAAGGAGACGCGATTATACTGACGCGAATGACACGCAAAGCAAAAGCAGTGATCTGCCGCGAGCTGAACAAGCCGGTGGTGGTAGAGGAGATCAGCGTCGATTCGCCCAAGCGCGGCGAGGTGACGGTGAAGATCGCCGCGTGCGGCGTCTGCCACTCGGATCTGTCCGCCACCAACGGCACCATCCCAATGCCGCCGCCGCTCATCCTTGGGCACGAGGCTGCAGGCGAGGTGATCGAGGTGGGCGAGGGCGTGACGACCGTCAAGCCGGGCGATCACGTCGTGTCTTCGTTCATCTACATGTGCGGGGAGTGCCGCTTTTGCGCCGCCGGGCGGCCGGTCCTCTGCACCGAACAAGGCAAGGCCCTGACCACTCTGCCCGATGGCACCTTGCGTACCAAAGACAAGGACGGTAACGGCCTGAGCGTGTTTTCGGGTTGCGGGGTGATGGCCGAGTACGCCACGCTGCACGTCGACAACCTGGTGAAGATCGACCCCGCCGTGCCGCTCGACCGCGCCGCGCTGGTCGGCTGCGCGGTCACCACCGGCGTCGGCGCGGTGTTCAACACGGCGAAGGTGACGCCGGGCGCCTCGGTGGCGGTATTCGGCTGCGGCGGCGTCGGCCTGAACGTGGTCCAGGGCGCGCGCATCGCCGGCGCCGGGCGCATCGTCGCCATCGACACCGTGCAGTCCAAGCTCGACCTGGCGAAGCAGTTCGGCGCCACCGACGTGCTGCTCGGCAAGGACGACCCGGTCAAGGCGCTGAAGAAGCTGACCGGCGGCGGGCCCGACTACGCCTTCGAGTGCGTCGGCAACGGCGAGCTGGCGGCGGCGGCCTACCGCTCGATCGGCCGCGGCGGGCTGGCGGTGGTGGTGGGCGTCGCCAAGCCCGGCGACTCGACCGCGGTGCGCACCATGACGCTGCCGTTCGAGGAAAAGACGCTCACCGGCAGCTACTTCGGCTCGTGCGTGCCGCGCATCGACTTCCCGCGCATGCTGTCGCTCTACATGGGCGGCCAGCTCAAGCTCGACGAGCTGATCACGCGCCGCTACTCGATCGCCGAAGCGCCCGCCGCGTTCGCCGACATGGAGTCGGGGAAGAACGCGCGCGGCGTGATCGTCTTCTAGGGAAACGCCACGGATGGCCGAACGCATCCTGGTGGTCGACGACCAGCGCACCAACGCCGAAATGGTGTCCGGCCTGCTGCGTAATCTCGGCTACGAAGTGAGCGTCGCCGCCGACGGCGCGGCGGCGCTGGAGCGCGTGCTCGCCGCGCCGCCCGACCTGGTGGTGTCGGACATAAACATGCCGATAATGAACGGCTACGATCTGTGCCGCCAGTTGCGTGCAGATCCGAAGACCGCCCTCCTGCCGGTGATCCTGATCACCTCGACCGAGGCCCACACCGAGCGCGTCAAGGGCATCGAGGCAGGCGCCGACGACTTCCTGATGAAGCCGGTCAACTGGCCGGAGCTGTTCGGGCGGGTGAAGCGGCTGCTGCGGGTGAAGGCGCTGCAGGACGAGATCAAGCAGCTCAACGCGGAGCTCGAGGAGCGCGTGCAGGACCAGGTCGCGCAGCTGCAGCGGCTGGGGCGGCTGAAGCGCTTCTTCTCGCGCCAGGTGGCGGAAGCCATCGTCGCCGGCGGCGAGGACCTGCTCAAGCCGCACCGCCGCGAGATTACGGCCGTGTTCCTCGACCTGCGCGGCTTTACCGCCTTTACCGACCGCGCCGACCCGGAGGAGGTGCTGCAGCTGCTGCGCGACTACCACGCCGCGCTCGGCCGCACGGTGGACGAGTTCGGCGGCACGCTCGAGCACTTCGCCGGCGACGGCATGATGATCTTCTTCAACGACCCGTTCCCGGTCGACCG
>DASUZH010000615.1:0-7009 GCA_036376975.1 Burkholderiales bacterium
GCGCTGGTCGCGGTGGTGTACTCGGTGGCCGCCTTCGCGCAGGTGGTGATGGGCACGCTGATGAGCCGCTACGACATGAAGCACCTGATGGTCGGCGTCGGCCTGGTGCAGGTGCCGCTGCTGTTCGGCGCCGCCACGCTCGACGGCTGGCCGATGCTGGTGATCGCGCTGCTGATGATGATGGCGATCTTCGGCCAGATCCCGCTCAACGACGGCATCGTCGGCAAGTACGTCGCCGACGAATACCGGGCGCGCGTCCTCTCGGTGCGCTACGTGGTCTCGCTCGGCGTGGCGTCGGTGGCGGTGCCGATGATCGCGGTCCTGCACCGCACCGAGGGCGGCTTCCGCAACGTGTTCCTGGTGCTCGGCGTGCTGGCGTCCGCGATCTTCGTCTCGGCGCTGTTCTTCCCCTCGCGCCGCAGGATGCAGACCGCTCAGGCCGCGGCGGCCTTGTAGGTATCCAGCCTGGTCCGCTCGCGCTCGAGCGCGGCGGCCAGCGGCGGGGTCTGCATCGCAGCCTCGACCCGTTTCTTCAATGCGCCGAAATCATTCGGGTCGATCCCGGCGTAGCCGCCCCAGCGCAGCAGCGTGAACGCGTAGGCGTCGCTCAGCACGCCGAACCCGGCCGCCTGCTGCAGCTGCCCGAGGTAGCCGCGGAAGGTATCCGCCGCCTTCTTCTTCACCTCGGCGCGCGCGCCTTCGCTCTCGGCGAAGCGCTCGGGGAAGAAGACGCGCGTGAACGTGGTGTGCGGCGTGCTGTTCATCCACGCCAGCTGCGAGAGCGCCTGCGAGCGCGCCCAGGGATCCTTCGGCAGCAGGCCGGCCTGCGGGAAGCTGCGGTCGAGGAAATCCGCGATCGCGACGATCTGCGTCAGCGGCCTGCCGTCCACCGTCAGCACCGGCACCTGGCCGTTCGGGTTCATCTGCAGGTACTCGGGCGTCTTGTGCTCGCCCTTGTGCAGCTTGACCAGCTTCGGCGTGAAGTCCTGCCCGGTGGCGGCCTTGACCGCCTCCAGGCCGGCGTGCGGTACGAAGGAGCAGGCGCCGGGCGCGAAATAGAGTTCCAGGTTCATGCCAGCGCGGTTGGTTGCGAAGATGTTTTCAGAAGTCTTTCTTTTCCACTAAAGACCAGATAGTGGCGGCCGC
Source organism: Burkholderiales bacterium (assembly GCA_036376975.1). GTDB lineage: Bacteria > Pseudomonadota > Gammaproteobacteria > Burkholderiales > SG8-39 > SCGC-AG-212-J23. Next base: position 1,147 of record DASUZH010000615.1, read on the forward strand.
TGGCGCGGCCGAGCATCGTGATGCCGACCTTCTTCGCGATCGAATGGCCCATCTGCGTGAGCCCCGAGCGCGAGACGAGGAACGGGATGCGCATCTGCGCGCACTTGATCACCATCTCGGAGGTCAGGCGGCCGGTGGTGTAGAACACCTTGTCCGCGCCGTCGATGCCGTCCAGCCACATGAAGCCGGCGATGGCGTCGACCGCGTTGTGGCGGCCGACGTCCTCGACGAACATCAGGATCTCGCCCGTCAACGTGGCGAGCGCGCAGCCGTGCACCGCGCCGGCCTGCTTGTAGATGGTCTCGTGCTTGCGCACCTTCTCGATCAGCACGAACAGATTCGCGTCCTCGAGGAATACGTCCTGCCTGAGCTGGATCTGCTCGACCTCTTCCATCAGGTTGCCGAACATGGTGCCCTGGCCGCAGCCCGAGGTGACGGTCTTCTTCGCGATCTTTTCTTCTATGTCGAGCTGGTTCTTCGTCACCACGGCGGCCGAATCCGTCTCCCAGTCGACCTGCACCGAATCGATCTGGTCGACCGAGTCGACCAGGCGCTGGTTGCGCAGGTAGCCGAGCACCAGCGCCTCGGGCGCGTGGCCGAGCGTCATCAGCGTGACGACCTCGCGCTTGTCGAGGTACAGGGTGAGCGGATGCTCGCCGGCGATCGCGGTCGGCACCATCTCGCCCTTCTCGTTGTAGGCCTCGACCTCGAAGGTCGCCGGCCGCGCCGCGTTGGTGAGCCTGGGTTTAGCCACCGATGTAGGACATCTCGACTTTTTTCGCCTTCGCGGTTTCCGCGGTGCGCACCTCCGAGTAGTTGTCGGAGCGACCCTTCCACACCGCGGCGATCTCGTTGCGGATCTCGCTGTCGGAGGCGCCGGCGCGCAGCAGGGCCTTGAGGTCGTGGCCGGACTGCGCGAACAGGCAGGTGTAGAGCGAGCCTTCGGTCGACAGGCGCATGCGGTTGCAGCTGGAGCAGAACGCCTGCGTCACCGAGGAGATGACGCCGATCTCGCCCGCGCCGTCGACGTAGCGCCAGCGCTCGGCGACCTCGCCGGCGTAGTTCGCGCCGACCGGCTCCAGCGGCCACACGGAAGAAATTTTCTCGATCACGGAAGCAGAGGGCACGACATCGTCCATGCGCCAGCCGTTGGTGCTGCCGACGTCCATGAACTCGATGAAGCGGGCGATGTGCCCGGTTCCGCGCCAGCGCTCGGCCATCGCCAGGATGCCGTCGTCGTTCACGCCGCGCTTCACCACCATGTTGACCTTGATCGGGTCGAGGCCGGCGGCGGAAGCCGCCTCGATGCCTTCGATCACCTTCGCCACCGGGAAGTCGGCGTCGTTCATCGCGCGGAAGGTGGCGTCGTCGAGCGAGTCGAGGCTGACGGTGACGCGGTTCAGGCCGGCGCGCGCCAGCTTCTCCGCCTGCCTGGCGAGAAGCGAGCCGTTGGTCGTCAGGGTAATTTCGACCTTCAGATCCTTCAGCATCGAGATCAGGCGATCCAGGTCGCGGCGCACCAGCGGCTCGCCGCCGGTGAGGCGGATCTTCTCCACGCCGAGGCCGACGAACACGCGCGCGAGGCGCGCGATTTCCTCGAAGCTGAGGATCGCGTCGTGCGGCAGGAACTTGTAGCCGGCGTCGAACACCTCGCGCGGCATGCAATAGGTGCAGCGGAAGTTGCAGCGGTCGGTGACCGAGATGCGCAGGTCCCGCATCGGCCGGCCGCGAGTGTCCGCGAGCGGACCGCCGGAAAAAACCGGCGCTGCCGTGCGCGTCGTGCGAAGGGGAATGACCTTCTTCATGGTGCTGGCTTTTGCCTGAAAAATCATAGCAGATAGAGGGTATAGTTCGGCCGATGGAAAAGCCCACGATGCCGATCGCAGTCGTGATGCAGCGTCGCGCGTCGCAGAGCCGCTGGGTCGACCATGTCTGGGAGCCGGTGGGCGTGCTGAGCGGGCACCGCGACGAGACCGCGCCCCGGCAGCTGGTCGATCGACCCGACGTGGCGCAGTGGCTGCACCCGGGCTTCAAGCTGGTGCTGCACAGGGACGAGCTCGAAGGCTATTACTTCAACGTGTCGGCCGTCGAGCCGCGCGTATTTGTGCTGTGGCGAATGGAAGGCCGCAGTGGATCCGAGTTCGGCCTGCCGGTCGACGTCACCGCCAGCTCGGAGGAGGGCGGGCGCTGGCTCGACGGCGGCCATTCGGTCGACGTCGTGCCGATGCCGGCGGAGATCTTCGCCTTCGTCGGCGACTATGTGGAGAAGAACTACCGCCCGGTGCACCAGGAGCGCATCAAGCCGCGCTCCTTCGTCCATCCGAAGGACCGGCGCTGATGGCGCAGGAGAAGGAAAACTTCCTCGGCCGCTGGTCGCGCAGGAAAGCGCAGGAGCGGCGCTCGCAGGCCGACAACGCCGTTCCGCAGAAGGCCGCAGCCCAGGAAAGGGCGCCCGAGCTGCCGCCGGTCGACAAGCTGACGCCGGATTCGGAGTTCGCCGGCTTCATGCATCCCAAGGTCGAGGATGCGCTGCGCCGCGTGGCGCTGAAGAAGCTGTTCGCCGATCCGCACTTCAACGCGCCGGATCCGTTCGAGCCTTTCTCGGGCGACTGGACCGTCGGCGAGACGCTCACCGACGAGGCGCTGGCGCAGCTCAACCAGATGCGCACGCTGTTCCCACCCAAGGAGAAGCAAGAGGAGCAGGTGCAGCCCGCAGGGCAGAAGACCGAATTCGCCGAGGAGCAGCCGAAGAAAGATGAGCCTGGAAGGCAAGACGCTTAAGGTCTGCAGCTGCAACCGCACGCTGGCGCTCGACGCCAAGGCGCTCGCCGCGGCGCTCAAGTCGGGCGCGCCGCTGACCGTGCACGACCAGCTGTGCCGCAAGGACGCCGGCGCGTATCAGGCCGCGCTCGAAGGCGCCGGCGACGTGATCGTCGCCTGCACGCAGGAGTCGGCGCTGTTCGGCGAGCTGGCCGGCGAGTCGCCGGCGAGGATCAGCTTCCTCAACATCCGCGAGCTCGCCGGCTGGTCGGCGGAGAAGGCCACCGCCAAGACCGCGGCGCTGCTCGCCGCGGCCGCGCTGCCCGAGCCGGAGCCGTCGCCCGCGGTGGAGTTCAAGTCGGCCGGACAGGTGTTGATCGTCGGCCCCGCGGCGGCCGCGCTCGACTGGGCCGAGCGGCTGGCCGGGCAGCTCGAGGTGAGCGTGCTCGCCACCGACGCCTCCGGCGAGCTGCCGCTCGAGCGGCGCTATCCGGTCTGGTCGGGCCGGGTGACCTCGCTCGCCGGCTGGCTGGGCGCGTTCGAGGTGCAGTGGGACCAGCAGAATCCGATCGACCTCGAGGTGTGCACGCGCTGCAACGCCTGCATCCGCGCCTGCCCGGAGGACGCGATCGACTACAGCTACCAGGTGGACCTCGCCAAGTGCAAGTCGCACCGCGCCTGCGTGAAGGCCTGCGGCGCGATCGGCGCGATCGACTTCTCGCGCAGCGACACGGCGCGGAAGGACTCGTTCGACCTGGTGCTCGACCTGTCGCGCCAGCCGCTGATCCGGCTGCCGCAGCTGCCGCCGGGCTACCTCGCCCCCGGTGGCGACCCGCTCGAGCAGGCGCTCGCCGCGCGCGAGCTGACGGCGCTGGTTGGGGAGTTCGAGAAGCCGCGCTTCTTCCAGTACAAGGCGAATATCTGCGCGCACAGCCGCTCCGGCAAGCAGGGCTGCAACGCCTGCATCGACGTCTGCTCGAGCGGCGCCATCCAGGCCGACGGCGACCATGTGAAGGTCGAGCCGCACCTGTGCGCGGGCTGCGGCGGCTGCGCCACGGTCTGCCCGTCGGGCGCGATGACCTACGCCTATCCGAAGGCGGCCGACACGGGCCTGCGCCTGAAGACGATGCTGTCGACGTACCACGGCGCCGGCGGCAAGGACGCGTGCATCCTGATACACGACGCGGCAGAAGGCCGTTCTGCATTGCTTTCTTTTGGCAGAAAAGGAAAGGGCCTGCCCGCGCGCGCGATCCCGTTCGAGGTGTTCCACGTCGCCTCGCTCGGCATCGACACGCTGCTCAGCGCGATCGCCTACGGCGCCAGTCAAGTCAGCATTTTGATCACTGAAAAAACCGCCAGCGGCTACGTCGACGCACTGAAGAAGCAGATGCGCTACGCGCAGACCATCCTGACGGAGCTCGGCTACGCAGGCGTCCATTTCTCCGTGATCGAAAACCCTGCGGCCCTGTGGGACCTTCAGGCGGCGGGCACGGTCGGAAAAGCGGCGACCTTCAACCTGTCGCCCGAAAAGCGCACCTCGCTCGACTTCGCCCTGGATCATCTTTTCAAGAATTCTTCTGCCAAGAAAGAAACCATCGGCCTGCCGGCGGGGGCGCCCTTCGGCTCGCTCACGGTCAACAAGCAGACCTGCACGCTGTGCAAGGCGTGCATCGGCGCCTGCCCGGAGTCGGCGCTGATCGACTCGCAGGAGGCGCCGGCGCTGCGCTTCATCGAGCGCAACTGCGTGCAGTGCGGGCTGTGCGCCAACACCTGCCCGGAAAACGCGATCGCGCTGGTGCCAAGATTGTTGATGTCGGAGCAGGCAAAACAGCCGGTGACGCTGAACGAGGCGGAGCCGTTCAACTGCGTGCGCTGCGGCAAGCCCTTCGGCACCCGGCAGATGGTCGACAACATGCTCGCCAAGCTCGGCTCGCACTCGATGTTCGCCGGCGGCCTGCAGCGGCTGCAGATGTGCGGCGACTGCCGCGTGGTCGACATGATGGAAAACAAGGCCGAAGCCTCCATCCACGACTACTTCAAGAAATGAGATGGCGCAGCCGCTGACCTTCGTCGCGCCCGAGGAGCTGGCGCGCGCCAACCTGTACGGCCTGATCGCGCGCCTGTTCTACGCGCCGCCCGACGAGCAGCTGATCTCGGAGATGGTGCGCGCGCAGCCGATGGAAGGCGACGGCGACCTCGCCAAGGGCTGGCGCGACATGGCCGAGGCGTGCCGCAGCGCCTTCCCGGTCACGCTCGAGCACGAGCACACCGAGCTGTTCATCGGTACCGGCAAGGCGGAAGTGACGCCGTATCTCTCGCGTTACGTGATGAAGTATTCGACCGACAATCCGCTGGTCGAGCTGCGCCAGCAACTGGTCGAGTGGGGAATCGGCCGGCGCGAGGAGGTGGCGGAATACGAAGACCACATCTCCGGCGTTTGCGAAACGATGAGATTTGTTATTGCAGTGCAGCAGCGATCCGCGGAGGAGCAGCGCGCGTTCTTCGAGCGCTTCGTCTACGCCGGCGCAATCGGGTTTTGCAGTGCGGTAAGCGCCTCGAAGAATGCGCGTTTCTACCAGCACGTCGCCCGCTTCTCGCGCGCGTTCTTCGACATCGAGAAAACCGCTTTCGAGATGGTCGGATAACGGCCAATCAATAGTCGTTCTCAACAACGCTGCAATAGCTGAGAACGCTTCTCAACAGGCGCGCTAAACGTGCTTGTATCAAAGGAATTTGAGAGTTACCTTCGCACTGTTTTACATATGAACCGGTGAACCGAAGTCGCGCTTAGGAGGCTCACATGACCGAGAAGAAAGCCAAACTTTCCCGAAGAAATTTCCTGCTGACCGCGGGCGTCGCCGGAGCCGCAGGCGCCGCAGCCGTCGTGACCAAGAACACCTTGCAGCCGGCTGACGCGCCGAAGGACAAGCGCGCGACGCGCGGCTACCAAGTCTCCGAGCACATCAACAACTACTACCGTACGACGAAGGTCTGAGGAGACCAGCATGCTTCTGACCCGCAAAGCGAGCACCCAGGCCGCTCCGCAATCGCGTCTCGCGCGCGCCGCCGCCGGCGCCATGGCGAAGACGATGGATCGCCGCAC
>DASUZH010000616.1:0-6120 GCA_036376975.1 Burkholderiales bacterium
GCTGCCGCGCTGGGCGCTGATCCCCACCCTGCGCGCCGCGAACTACGCCTGGGTCACGCGCCCGGTGCCCGACTGGCACCTGCTCGACCGCGGCGAAATGCGCGAGCTGTTCGGCGACGCGAAGATCATGGAAGAGCGCGCGTTCGGCCTCGTCAAATCCATCATGGCGGTGAAGACCTGAAAATAGGGTCTGACCCTATTTTTCGCTAGGCGAAAACGATGCGGCCGATGTCGAGGCCTTCGGCGTATTCGACGCCGCACATGCGGCCGGAGAGGTGGGCGATCTCGCGGTAGTAGTCGAAGCACAGGCCGCGCGCGTTGAACTGGCTGCGGTGCGCTCCGATGGCGGCGATCTTGTACTCGATCGTGCTACTCACGTCGATGTAGGCGCGCGGCTGGAAGGGAACCGGCACCGGGCGCACCATGGTGGGCAGGTAGCTGTAGAAATCGAAGTCGTGCAGCCGCTGCGAGGGCACCGAGGCGTGGTGCACCAGCACGTGGTCGCCGTGGAAGTCGGTCGAGCCGTGGGTCAGCATGGCGGCGGGCCTCACGTCGCGCACCACGTCGTCGATCATGCCGACCAGCTGGTAGGTCTTCACGTCCTCGATGCGCCGGCTGCCGCCGTCCATCAGGATGCGCAGCTCGCAGCCGAGGATGCCGGCGGCGTCGAGCGCCTCGGCGCGGCGCACCTCGTAGTCGCCGGGCACCGAGCAAACCGCCATCACCACGCGCGCGCCGGAGCGCGCCAGCAGCGCCACGGTGGCGCCGATGCCGAGCTCGATGTCGTCCGGATGCGCGCCGACCGCGAGCACGGTGCGGCCGGCGTAGCGCGCGGCGAACGTGCGCGCGGCCCTGCGCGCGACCAGCAGCTTGCCGAGGGGAGCGTCGGAGACGTCGTTCATGCGGCCTTTCTCTCGGCGGCCGGCAGCAGCTGCGCCGGGCCGGCGTTGAACAGCATGTCGATCGCCGACAGCCCGGGCAGGAACGGCTGCGGGCCGGGCTGCGGATAGACCGGGTGCGTGAACCGGTGCCACTCGATGCGCACGCCGTTGCGCGCGAACTCGTCGACGTCGAGGTAGCCGCGCGAGCCGCCGAAGCCGGCGAGCAGCGCGTCGGCGCCGACCTTCCTGCAGATCTCCAGGATCAGCTCGGCGCGCGCGCCGCTCACGCCGATCTCGGAGCTGCGGATCAGCGGCGTGCGGACGCCGAACACGTCGCGCAGCAGGTCGAGCCCGGCCTGGTTGACGTCGACCAGCTTCGCGTGGCGCGTCTCGAGCAGCGCCTTCAGGGCCGGGCCGTACTCGCGGAAGAACGGCGCCTTGCCGTAGGTGTGCTGCAGCGTGCGCGCGCACAGCGGGCCCCACCAGCGCTCGCCGCCGTCGCCGTTGTCGATCTCCTTGTCGACGATGCGCTCCTGCTGCGAGCGCTGCACCACCGGCACGGTCAGCCAGTGCTGCGCGCCGTTCATGCGGATCATGGTGCGGTTCTGGTAGTTGCGGCGCTCGAACTGCACGTGGTCGAGCAGGACGAACGCGTCCACGCTCGCCATGCGGTGCAGGTAGCCGAGCCAGGGCAGGAAATGCGGCTGGTGGATCGCAATTCTCATGGCGATTTTCGCGCCCTCCAGCCTACGTTGCGCGGGGCGCGGAATCGATCACCCGCGTTGAGCCGGATGGGCCAAGGCGCTCCGGCCGGCTCGTAGCCCTGCACGGCTAGTCTTGCGTGCAATGTCAGCAGGATCGCATGCAGGGCCTCCGGCGCTGCTGCTGGGCCGGCTCAACGTCGCCCGGGCGCTGGGCGCGGGCGGCATCGCCTCGCACATAGCGTCGCCGCTCCCCGACGAGCTCGCGTTCGCCTCGCGCTTTTGTACAGGGCGGATCAAGCTGCCGCCGCTCGACGATCGCGACGCGGTGGTCGACGCGCTGCTGCGCGCCGGCGAGCGCATCGACGGCGCGCCGCTCTACTTCGGCGACGACGACTACCTCGACCTCGTGCAGGACCGGCGCGAAGCGCTCTCGCGCCGCTTCCGCTTCATCCTCAGCGATCCCGAAGTCGCGCGGGCGCTGATCCACAAGCGGCGCTTCGCCGCCTTCGCCAGGCGCCGCGGCCTGCCGGTGCCGCGCGCGCTCGAGTGGGGGGAGCTGGCGACATGGCGCGGCGCGGTGCTGGTCAAGCCGAAGGCGAAGATCGCGTGGGAGAACTCGGCGGTGCTGGCGCAGCTCCTCGGCGGCGCCGGCAAGGCGCGCGTGTTCGAGAGCGGCCGCGAGGTGATCGCCAACGCCGCCGCGGCGCGCCTGCGCGACGACGTGCTGTTCCAGGAATACGTCGCCGGCGGCGACCGGCAGCTTTGGTCCTTCCACGGCTACGCCGACGAGCGCGGCGAGCTGCTGGCCTGGTTCATCGGCCACAAGATCCGCACCTGGCCCGAGCTGACCGGCGCGAGCAGCTTCCTCGAGCTCGCGCACAACCCCGAGCTCGAGCGCATCGGCCGCGACGCCGCCGAGCGCGCGACGCTGAAGGGCGTCTTCAAGCTCGACTTCAAGCAGGACGCCGTAACCGGCCGCTACAGCCTGCTCGAGGTGAACGCGCGCTACAACCTGTGGCACTACCTCGGCGCGCGCAACGGCATCAACCTGCCTCGCGTCGCCTACGACTACCTGGTGCACGGCCGGCGGCCGCAGCCCACACGTTATCGCTGCACGCACCGCTGGGTCGACCTGCGCGTCGATCGCCAGGCCTACCGGCAGCTGCACGCGCAGGGCCGCCTGAGCCTGGCCGGCTGGCTGTGGTCGCTCGCGCGTACGCCGAAGGTGTACACCCTGCTCGCCTGGGACGACCCGCTGCCGTTCGCGCGCTACTGGCTGCGCCGCATCAAGCGCCTCCCCCAGCTCACCACGCGCCTCACGCGATGGCTCTTTACGGCGTCCTAGCCGACGTCCACGGCAACCGCGAGGCGCTGGAGACGGTGCTGGCGGCGCTCGACCGCCGCGGCGTGCGCAAGCTGCTCTGCCTGGGCGACGTGGTCGGCTACAACGCCGACCCCGACGAATGCGCCGCGCTGCTGCACCGCCGCGGCGCGCTGACCATCGCCGGCAACCACGACCTGATCGGCCTCGGCCGCCTGGGCTTCGAGCGCTGCTCGAACAAGGCGATGTACTCGCTCAAGCGGACGCGCCGCGCGCTGGCGCGCGACACGGCGAAATGGCTCGCCGAGCTGCCGCCGCACCGCGTAGTGGACAGCAGCGTAGTGATGGTGCACGGCGGGGTGCGCGACGTGCAGCAGTACATGACCAGCCCCGCGCACATCGGCCAGAACGCCGAGCTCCTGAGGGCGGACTTCCCCGGCGCGAAGCTCTGCCTGTTCGGCCACAGCCACGACCAGAAGGTCTACGAAGTGGCGGGCAACGAGGTGCGGGAAATCACCACCACCACGACGCTGATGAACCGGAACCTGGTCTACTTCATCAACCCCGGCTCGGTGGACGCCTCGCGCAAGCGCACCGACAAGCTCGCCGAGTGCATGCTGCTCGACACGCTCGACTGGAGCGTGGAGTTCCTGCGCCTGCGCTACGACTGCGCCGCGACCGAGGCGAAGGCGGCGGTGTACGGCTACCGCATCGGGCCGTGGACCGACCGGCTATACAGCCTGCGCCGCCGGCTTGCCGTGAAGCTTGCGCCGAAGCGCCGCGAAGCGCCGCTCAACTAGCACGTAGCAGGCCACCGAGAGGATCACCGCCAGCGCGAAGCCGGCAAGGCCGCGCCCGAGGCTGCCGACCGGGAAGCCGAGGTGGTCGCCGGCGATGTCGATCGCGGCCTCGTGCACCAGATAGAAGGTGTAGGACACCAGCCCGAGCGCGCGCAGCGGCCAGGCGCTCAGCCAGGCGAACAGCGGCGCGTCGTGGAAGCGGATCGCGCAGTAGAACAGCGGGAACAGCGCGACGCCCTGCATGGTGTAGCGCAGGGTGTCGCGGAACTCGTTGCTGCGGTAGACGAAGGAGGCGAGCAGCAGCGCCGCGGCGAGGCCGCACAGCGCGAGCCAGCCGGCGCGGCCGACCGCCGGCTCGCGGTCGAGCATCGGGTTCATCCACAGCCCCATCACGCAGCCGAACAGCAGCGAGTCCATGCGCGTGTCGGTGGCGTGGTAGACGTAGTTGCTGCCGACGTCGAGGCCGAACACCAGCGTGCAGCGCCACACCAGGATGGCGACGCAGACGAAGGCGAGGACGAACGCGGTGCGCGCGTAGTTGTGCGTGCGCAAGAGCAGCAGCAGGCCGAGCGGGAACAGCAGGTAGAAGTGCTCCTCCACCGCGAGCGACCACATCGGCACGGTGTAGGGCACCACCGGCGCGACGTCGCTGCCCCAGCCGACGATGTAGTAGTTGGTGAGGTGCAGGTACTGCATCGCGGCCGCTTCCGGCCGCACCGGCCCCTCGATCACGCCGGCGAGCCACAGCCCGGTGAGCAGGATCAGCACCAGGTACAGCGGCGGCATGATGCGGTAGACGCGGCGCAGGTAGAAGTTCTTCAGGCTGATGCCGCCGGTGAGCTGGTGCTCGCGGCGCAGCAGCGTGGTGATCAGGTAGCCGCTGAGGAAGAAGAACACGGTGACGCCGAAGCCGCCGGGAAGCACGTGGCCGAGCCCGGCGTGGCCGGCGAAGACGAGCAGCGCGGCGAGCGCGCGGATGCCGTCGAGCGAAGGGATGTGGAAGCCGCGCTCGCCGGTCGCGTCGGCGAGCCCGCCGAGGTCGCGGCTGGCGAGGACCGAGCTCATCCGCGCTCCTCGCACAGGCGCCGCGCGATGATGCGCGCGGCGGCGCGGTGGCCCTCGGCGTTCCAGTGGCCGCGGCCGAGGCCCGAGCGCTCGAAGCCGTGGAAGTAGGCGCCGCTCTTCTCGGCGAGCGGCTGCATCTCGGGCGCGAGCGTCACCGCGGTAAGGCCGCGCTTCTTCGCCAGGCCGGCGATGCGCTGGTCGGGGTAGAACAGGTCGCCCACGCCGAGCTTGGCCTGCAGGCCGGCGCGCACCTTGGGATCGGGATGCACCTGGATCGCGTAGGGCACCGTGACCACGGCGAAGCGCGCGCCGTTGCGCCTGGCGAACTCGCCGGTCTTCGCCACCAGGCCTTCGGTGATGCGCCAGGCCTCTTCCCACAGCGGGTCGTGCGGCGCGGCGAGCACCACCGGCTCGAGGCCCTGCTCTACGCCGTTGCTCGCCTGCGCGGTCGAGATGAAGGAATGCTCTTTCACATGGCGAATCAGCTGCAACAGCCTCGACCGGTCGGTAATCCTGCGCACCGCCTCGCTCGTGAAGGTGGTGCGCGAGCGGAAGCCGTCCGAGGAGGCGAACGACTCGTCGATGCGCAGCGCGCCGTCGGCGCCGACCATGAAGAACGGGCGGTACTTCTCCGGCTCGAGCGCGAACGAGTTGTTGCGCACGTCGTTGCCGTTGGTGAACTGCAGCAGCACCAGGTCGGGGCTGTAGCGGATCGCGGTGGTCTCGAGCATCAGGTATTCCTGCGCGGTGCCGTAGCCGGAGACGCCGAAGTTCAGCACCTCGACCTTCTTCCCCGGCTGGAAGCCGCACGCCGCCAGTTCCCCCGGCAGCAGCGCCCAGAACGCCTGCTCGCGCTCCACCTGCCGCGCCTCGGCGTAGGAGTCGCCGAGCACCGCGATGCGGTACACGCCGGCCGGCTTGTCGAGCAGGTGGTCGCGGTCGCGCATGCCCTCGGCGTTGGCGCGCACGAAGCCGCGCCCTTCCTGCTCGTACCAGGCGGCGAGGCCCGGGCGCATGCGCCAGCCCAGGCGAGCGTCGGGCTCGTACCAGATCGGCGCGCTGTAGCCGATCGCGCGCAGCACGATCTCGAACGCCGCCAGGGTGAGCGCGACGCTCCCGAGCAAGAGGGCTATCGGAATTGCCAACCGCTTCACAAATCAGTCCAGTTCGAACGCGTTCTCGTAGTTCTTCTTCAGCGCGGGGTCCTGCTTCTCCTTGCGCAGGAAGCAGTTGCCGACGGCGAGGGCCTCGATCTCGGTGCCCATGAAGCAGCGGAACGCGTCCTCGGGCGAGCCGACGATCGGCTCGCCGCGCACGTTGAAGCTGGTGTTGACGATCACCGGGCAGCC
>DASUZH010000617.1:0-5479 GCA_036376975.1 Burkholderiales bacterium
CGACGGCGAGGAGGCGGGGACCCTGATCCGCAACGCCGACACCGCCATGTACCGGGCGAAGGAGCAGGGCCGCAACACCTACCAGTACTTCACGCGCGAGATGAACGAGCGCGCGGTGCAGCGCGGGCAGCTCGAGCAGGCGATGCGCCGCGCCATCGAGCGCAAGGAGTTCCGCCTGCACTACCAGCCCAAGGTCGAGCTGGAAGGCGGCGCGATCCGCGGCCTCGAGGCGCTGCTGCGCTGGCAGCCGCCCGACAAGCCGCTGGTCGCGCCGCAGGAGTTCGTCGCGGTGCTGGAAGACACCGGCCTGATCGTGCCGGTCGGCGAGTGGGTGATGCGCGAGGTGTGCCGGCAGATCCAGGCCTGGAAGGGCGCCGGGCTGGCGGTGCCGCCGGTCGCGGTCAACCTGTCGGCGCGCCAGTTCCAGCAGAAGGACCTCGAGTCGCGGGTGCGCGAGGTGATGCAGGAGTCGGGCGTCGACCCCGCGCTGATCGAGTTCGAGCTCACCGAGTCGGTGCTGATGAAGGACCCGGAGCTCGCGGCGCGCACCATGCGCGGCCTGCGCCGCGTCGGCGTGACGCTCGCGGTGGACGACTTCGGCACCGGCTATTCGAGCCTCTCCTACCTGAAGCGCTTCCCGATCGACACGCTGAAGATCGACCGCGCGTTCGTGCGCGACGTGACCACCGACCCGGAGGACGCGGCGATCGTGGTGTCGATCATCGGCCTCGCCCGCGGCCTCGACCTGAAGGTCGTCGCCGAGGGCGTGGAAAGCGAGGGCCAGGCGCGCTTCCTGCGCAGCCACGGCTGCCACGAGATGCAGGGCTACTACGCCGCGCGGCCGGCGGACGAAGCCGAGGTGGCGGCGCTGCTGCGCGCCGGCCGGGTGCCGACCTAAAGATAAAAATGGGGTCAGACCCCATTTTTACCCGTTAGCCTATTCCTACGTCATTCCCGCGCACGCGGGAATCCATGGGTCCCCGCTTTCGCGGGGACGACGAGATGAGCCGGACTAGATGAGAAAAATGGGGTCTGTCCCCATTTATTTTTTCTGCTCTTCCGAGCGGTCGGTGGCCGGCGGCGGGGTGCGCGAGAGCGCGGTGACCTCGGCGTAGAGCGCCGGCGTCATGTCGACCTTCAGCGAGTCGAGCGAGGCCTGCAGCTGCTCGACGCTCCTCGCGCCGATGATCGGCGCGGTGATACCCGGGTGCGCGGCGACCCAGGCGACGGCCATGCTCATCGGGTGCACGCCGCGCTTCTTGCAGAAGGCGGTGAACTCGATTGCCACGTCGCGCATCCAGTCGTCGGAGTAGCGCTCCGTGTACATCTTGTTGGTGGTGAGGCGGCCGGTCGCCGCCTTGTCGGAGTACTTCCCCGACAACAGGCCGCCGCCCGCCGGGCTGTAGGGGAAGACCGAAAGGCCGTTCGCCTGCGCCATCGGCAGGATCTCGACCTCGGCCTGGCGCTTCACCAGGCTGTACATGGGCTGGATCGCCTGGATGCGCGCCCAGCCGTTCGCCTCCTGCGCCGCCAGCGCAGCCTGCGTCTCCCAGGCGGAGTGGTTGCTGAGCGCGGGGTAGAGAACCTTGCCGGCGCGCACTGCGTCTTCCAGCGCGCGCATCGTCTCCTCGATCGGCGTCAGCGGGTCGCGCATGTGCAGGTACAGGATGTCGACGCGGTCGGTCTGCAGCCGCTTCAGGCACGCGTCGAGCGAGAGGGCGACGTTGCGCCGCGAGCTGCCCTTCGCGTTGACATCCTTGCTCATCGGGTTGAACACCTTGGTCGCGATCACCAGCTCGTCGCGGCTGCCGCGCATCAGGCGGCCGAGGATCTCCTCGGACTTGCCGGCGCTGTAGTTGTTGGCGGTGTCGTAGAAGTTGACGCCCAGGTCGCGCGTCGCCTTGAACATCGCCGCCGCGGCCGCCTCGTCGGCGTCGCCGCCGAAGGACATGGTGCCGTAGCAGAGCTGGGAGACCTGGACGCCGGTACGGCCGAGGGGCTTGTATTTCATCGCCCAAGTCTACTTGACCGCAGTCAAGTCGCCGCGCTCCCCCGGTGGCCGATAATGGCCCATGGCTGTGAAAGGCAAGGGAAAGGTCCGTCCGCATCCGAAGGGACGGCCGGTCGACGCGAAGGCGCTGGAGGAAGTGCGCGCGCTGCTCGGCAAGGAGTCCCGCCAGCGCGACCTGCTGATCGAGCACCTGCACAAGATCAACGACCGCTACGGCCACCTGTCGGCGGCGCACATGGCGGCCCTCGCGGAGGAGATGCAGCTCGCGCAGACCGAGGTGTACGAGGTGGCGACCTTCTACCACCACTTCGAGGTGGTGAAAGAAGGCGAGCAGGCGCCGCCGTCGCTGGTGGTGCGGGTGTGCGACTCGATCGCCTGCGAGCTGGCCGGCGCGGAGGCGCTCCTGAAGAAGCTTTCGCTCGGCAAGGACGTGAAGGTGACGCACGCGCCGTGCGTTGGCCGCTGCGAAGCGGCGCCGGTCGTGGTGGTTGGGCAAAACCCCATCGGCAACGCCACGGTGGACGCGGTGAAGAATGCGGTAGAGAAGAAGCAGGTCTCCTGCCCGGACACGAAGTACATCGACTACGCCGCGTACAAGAAGGGCGGCGGCTACAAGCTGATCGCGGACTGCCTCGCCGGCAAGCGCACGCGCGAGGAGCTCACCAAGATCATGGAGGACTCCGGCCTGCGCGGTTTGGGCGGCGCCGGCTTCCCGGTCGGCCGCAAGTGGAAGAGCGTCGCCGCCGAGCCCGAGCCGCGCCTGATGGCCGTGAACATCGACGAGGGAGAGCCGGGCACCTTCAAGGACCGCTGGTACCTCGAGCGCGACCCGCACCGCTTCCTCGAGGGCATGCTGGTGGCGGCGTGGGCGGTAGGGATCGCCGAGGTCTACATCTACCTGCGGGATGAATATGCAGGGTGTCGAGCCATCCTTGAGAAAGAACTTGCTTCGCTCAAACGCAATCCGCCTTGCGCCCTCCCGCCCATCCATTTGAGGAGAGGCGCCGGAGCCTACATCTGCGGCGAAGAGTCGGCGATGATCGAGTCGATCGAGGGCAAGCGCGGCATGCCGCGCCTGCGCCCGCCGTACGTCGCGCAGGTCGGCCTGTTCGGCCGCCCGACGCTCGAGCACAACATGGAGTCGGTGTACTGGGTGCGCGAGATCGTCGAGAAAGGCCCGGCCTGGTTCAGCAGCCAGGGGCGCAACGGCCGCAAGGGCTTGCGCTCCTTCTCGGTCTCGGGCCGCGTGAAAAAGCCCGGCATGCATCTGGCACCGGCGGGCATCACGATGGTCGAACTGATCGACGAGTACTGCGGCGGGATGCTCGACGGCCACCGCTTCTACGGCTACCTGCCGGGCGGCGCCTCGGGTGGGATCCTGCCCGCGTCGAAGGGCGACATCCCGCTCGATTTCGACACCCTGCAGCCGCACGGCTGCTTCATCGGCTCGGCGGCGATCGTGGTCTTCTCCGACAAGGACAAGGCTGCAAAAGCGGCCGTCAACCTGATGAAGTTCTTCCACGACGAGTCCTGCGGCCAGTGCACGCCCTGCCG
The DNA here is from genome assembly GCA_036376975.1 of Burkholderiales bacterium. GTDB lineage: Bacteria > Pseudomonadota > Gammaproteobacteria > Burkholderiales > SG8-39 > SCGC-AG-212-J23. The sequence continues at coordinate 3,566 of DASUZH010000617.1, forward strand.
CGTGGGCACGGCGAAGGCGGTGACCCTGATGCAAGCGGGGAAATGGGACCAGCCTTTGCTGAAAGAGCTTTCTCAGGCCATGATGGACGCCTCGATCTGCGGCCTGGGCCAGGCGGCCCCCAATCCCGCACTGACGGTGATGAAGTACTTCCCGCAAGAGGTCGGCTGATGGAACGCGTTACGACCCAGCAACTCGCGATGATGCCGATCGAGTTCAAGCTCAACGGCAAGACGGTGATCGGCCGCCCCGACGAGACCATCATCGAGACGGCGAAGAAGAACGGCGTCGAGATCCCGCACCTCTGCTACAAGCCCGGCCTGCGCCCCGACGGCAACTGCCGCGCCTGCGTGGTCGAGATCAAGGGCGAGCGCGCGCTGGCGCCCTCCTGCTGCCGCTACCCGAAGGAGGGGATGGAAGTCACCACCGACAATCCCCGCGCGGTGCTGTCGCAGAAGATGATCCTCGAGCTTCTATTGAGTGATTTTTCAAAAACCAATTACACCAAGGACAACGAGCTGATCCAGTGGGCGGAGAAGCTCAAGGTCGGCATTCCGAGATTCGAGTCGCGCAAGCAGCCGAAGCAGGACGTCAGCCACCCGGCGATCGCGGTCAACCTCGACGCCTGCATCCAGTGCACGCGCTGCGTGCGCGCCTGCCGCGAGGAGCAGGTGAACGACGTCATCGGCTACGCCTACCGCGGCGACCACTCGAGCATCGTGTTCGACATGCACGACCCGATGGGCGAATCCACCTGCGTGGCCTGCGGCGAGTGCGTGCAGGCCTGCCCGACCGGCGCGCTGATGCCGGCGCGCGAGGCCGGCCTCGAGGCGGTCGACAAGCAGGTCGACTCGGTGTGCCCGTTCTGCGGCGTCGGCTGCCTGCTCACCTACCACGTCAACCAGAAGCAGAACGTCATCAAGTTCGTCACCGGCAAGGACGGCCCGTCGAACCACAACCGCCTGTGCGTGAAGGGGCGCTACGGCTTCGACTACGCCGCGCATCCGCAGCGCCTCACGAAGCCCTTAATTAGAAAAAATAACGTAAAAAAATCGTTGAATCCGACGGTCGATCCGGCGAACTGGTCGGAAGTGTTCCGCGAGGCAACCTGGGAAGAAGCGCTCGACCTTGCTGCTTCCGGCTTGAACAAGATAAAGCAACAAGACAGGTATGCGCTGGCCGGCTTTGGCTCGGCGAAAGGCTCCAACGAGGAGGCCTACCTGTTCCAGAAGCTGGTGCGCACCGGCTTCGGCCAGAACAACGTCGACCACTGCACGCGCCTGTGCCACGCCTCCTCGGTGGCGGCGCTGCTCGAGGGCATCGGCTCGGGCGCGGTGTCGAACCAGGTGAACGACGTCGAGAACGCCGAGGTGATCTTCCTGATCGGCGCCAACCCGACCTCCAACCATCCGGTGGCCGCCACCTGGATGAAGAACGCCGCCAAGCGCGGCGCCAAGCTGGTCTACTGCGACCCGCGGCGCGGCGACATCGCGCGCCACGCCTGGCGCTACCTGCAGTTCAAGCCCGACACCGACGTGGCGATGCTGAACGCGATGATCTACACCATCATCGAAGAGGGCCTGGTCGACCAGAAGTTCATCGCCGACCGGACCAGCGGGTTCGACGCGCTGAAGGAAAATGCGAAGAACTTCTCGCCGGAGAAGATGGCGCCGATCTGCGGCATCCCCGCTCCGACTCTTCGTGAAGTCGCGCGGGCATTCGCCACCTCGAAGGCCTCGATGATCCTGTGGGGCATGGGCATCTCGCAGCACATCCATGGCACCGACAACGCGCGCTGCCTGATCGCGCTGTGCCTGATGACCGGCCAGGTCGGCAAGCCCGGCAGCGGCCTGCATCCGCTGCGCGGCCAGAACAACGTGCAGGGCGCGTCCGACTCGGGCCTGATCCCGATGATG
>DASUZH010000618.1:0-5145 GCA_036376975.1 Burkholderiales bacterium
GAGAGCTGAATTCGCCTGATCTGCGGGTCGAGTTTCGATCGGCGAAGGCTTCAGCTTTTTCTTCTTCGCCAACGCCACGACTTCCTTCAGCTCCTGCAGGCTGCCGACGTAAGAGCCGCTGATGCTGATGGCACGCTGCGCGATCGGAGGGAGCGGGTGGACGAGCTCGCCGCCGAAGAGGCCGCAGATGACGTAGCGGCCGCCTTTGCGTAGCGCACCGATGCCGAGGGCGGCGGTAGCGGGAGCGCCGACGAGGTCGACGGCGCCGGCGAGGCCGGCGAGTTTCTTCGCGGCTTCCGGATCACGCGTGTTTACGACGGTCTTGGCGCCGAGTTTCTGGGCGGCGGCGAGCTTGGCGTCGTCGATGTCGCAGCCGACGATCTCCTTGACGCCCTGCGCGCGCAGGACGGAGATCGCGATCAGGCCGAGGCCGCCGCAGCCGAGGACGGCAACGCGGTCCTTCGGGGCGAGCTTGGGAAGCTTGTTGATCGCGCTGTAGACCGTCACCGCGGAGCAGGCGAGGGTGGAGGCGAAGGCATCGTCGACGCCCTTGGTGTCGATCAGGTACTTCGCGTCGGGCACCAGGACGTGGGTCGAGTAGGCGCCGGGGCGGTTGACGCCGAGGAAGCGCGAGCCGGAGACGCAGTAGTTGTCCTGGCCGCCCTTGCACACGGCGCACTTGCCGCAACCGATCCAGGGATAGACCAGGCGTTTCTGTCCGACTTTCACGCCCTTTGCCTTGGGGCCGACGGCTTCGACGATGCCGAAGGGCTCGTGACCGAGGGTGAAGGGCGGGATGCAGCCGCGCTCCTTGACGTAGAAGCGCTTGCCGCCGCCGAGCTCGAAGTAGCCGTCCCAGATGTGCAGGTCGGAGTGGCAGACGCCGGAGCGCGTGATGCGCACAAGAACCTCGGCGCCCTGCGGCTTCGGCGTGTCGGTGAATTTCTTCTGCAGCGGCTGGCCGTGCTCGATGATTTGATAGCTGATCATGCTTCCTCCGTTGATTTCAATCCGCCGGGACCGTGCGCTCGCGGGCCCATGCGCGCAACTCGGCGACCTTCTCGGCCATCACGACCGAAAGTGGCCGCGTGCGCTTCATCTCGCGCTCGATCGCATCGGTGTCGAGCGGCTTCTTCTCGGCGTGCGCCTCGTACAACGCTGCGACGATCGACTGCTCGATCTCGGCGCCGGAGAACCCTTCGCTCGCCACGGACAGGCGCGGCGCGTCGAAGGCGGCCGGATCCTGCTTGTTGCGGCGCAGGTGAATGCGCAGGATCTCCTCGCGCACCGCCGCCTGGGGCAGGTCGACGAAGAAGATCTCGTCGAAGCGCCCCTTGCGCAGCATCTCCGGCGGCAGGCGCGAGATGTCGTTGGCGGTGGCGACCAGGAACACGCGCGAGGCGCGCTCGTTCATCCACGTCAGCAGCGTGCCGAGCACGCGGCGTGACACGCCGCCGTCCGAATCGCCTGCATCCGCCGCGACGCCCTTCTCGATCTCGTCCATCCACAGCACGCAGGGCGACATGGCGTCGGCGGCCGCGAGCGCCTCGCGGACGTTGCGCTCGGTCTCGCCGTGGTATTTCTGGTACAGGGCGCCGAAGTCCATGCGGAACAGCGGCAACTGCCAGGCGCCGGCGATGCACTTCGCCGCCAGGCTCTTGCCCGCGCCCTGCACGCCGAGCAGCAGCACGCCCTTGGGCGCCGGCAGCGGCGAGGACGGCGCCGCCCCCATGAAAATCTCGCGCCGCACCTTGAGCCAGCGCTTGAGGCCGGCGAGGCCGCCTAGCTGGTCGATGTCGGGCACGCCGGTCTCGAGGGCGAGCGCCGAGCCGGCGGCGAGCATGTCGTGCTTCGCCTTGAGGATGGTGGCGACGTCGCCGGCGGTGATGGCGCCGTCGTCGCGCATCGCCGTGCGCGCCAGGCGCCGCACGTCCTCCTCGGTCAGGCCGCCGAGGTGCTGCACCAGCACGTTGAGCGCTTCGCGCGTCGCCTTGACCTGCTCGCCGGTTTTCTCCCGGTAACCGCGCGCCTCCTCGTTGAGGATCTCGCCCACCCGCTTCGCGTCGGGCAGCGACGGCCGGAAGCGCGCGGTCATGCGCGACAGCTCCTCCGGCACCTCCATGCGCGGCGAGAGGAACACCAGCATGCGGTGCGTCCACTCGTTGCGCGACACGATGTCGCGGATCTGGCGCAGCACCACCGGGTCCTCGACGAACTTGTGCGCGTCGAGGAACAGGTAGATGGCGTTGGCCGGCGACTTCTCGATGTGCCGCAGCGCGTCGACGATCTGCGTGGTGTTGTAAGCCGCCTCGATGCCGTTGACCTGCTTGAGGCCCTCGGTGACGCTCCAGCGCCACAGCCTGCGCTCCTGCATCAGGCAGAAGCGCTCGAGCAGCTGCAGGACCTTGGCCTCCTCGTGCGACTCGATCAGCACGATCGCCGTCTTCGAGTCGAGCAGGCCCTTCAGCTGCTCGAAGTCAGCGCCTGGTCGATGTCCCACAGGATGTCGTCGAGTGACTCGATGCCCACCGACATGCGCACCATGTCGGGCGTCACGCCGGCCTTGAGCTGCTCCTGCTCGCTCATCTGGCGGTGCGTGGTGGAGGCGGGATGGATCACCAGCGTCTTCGCGTCGCCGATGTTGGCCAGGTGGCTGAGGAACTGCGCCGCGTCGATGAACTTCTCGCCCGCCCCGGCGCCGCCCTTGACGCCGAAGTTGAGCAGGCCTGAAGCGCCTTTGGGGAAGTACTTTTTCGCCAGCGGGTAGTACTTGTTGTCCTCGAGCCCCGGGTAGTTGACCCACGCCACCCTCGGGTGCTTCTGGAGGAACTTCGCCACCGCGAGCGCGTTTTCGCAATGGCGGTCCATGCGCACCGGCAGCGATTCCAGCCCCTGCAGGAGGAGCCAGGCGTTGAGCGGCGGCAGCGCGGGGCCGAAGGTGCGCATGATTTCCATGCGCGCCTTCATGGTGTAGCCGAAGTCGCCGAAGGTCTCGTGGAAGATGACGCCGTGGTAGCCGGGCGAGGGCGTGGTGAACTCGGGGAACTTGCCGTTGCCCCAGTTGAACTTGCCCGACTCGACGATCACGCCGCCCATGGTGGTGCCGTGGCCGCCGATGTACTTGGTGGCCGAATGCAGCACCACGTCGGCGCCCCACTCGATCGGCCGGCACAGGTAGGGCGAGGGCACGGTGTTGTCGACCACGAGAGGGATCTCCGCCTCGTGGGCAATTTTCGCCAGGACCTCGATGTCCACGACGTTGATGAGCGGGTTGCCGAGGGTTTCGGCGTAGATCAGCTTCGTATTCTTTTTTATATTATTTTTGAAATTGGAAGGATCGCTTGGATCGACGAACGTCGTTTCGATGCCCAGCTTGCGCAGGTTGACGTGAAGGAGGGTGTGCGTCCCGCCGTAGAGCGTCGAGGCGGAGACGATGTGGTCGCCCGCGCTGCACAGGGTGAGGATGGCGGTGACCTCAGCCGCCTGGCCGGTGGCCGCTGCGACCGCCGAGCGGCCGCCCTCGATCGCCGCCATGCGCTCCTCGAACACCGCCACCGTCGGGTTGGAGATGCGCGAGTAGACGTTGCCGAAGGTCTGCAGGTTGAACAGGCTCGCGGCGTGCTCGGCCGAATCGAACACGAACGAGGTGGTCTGGTAGATCGGCGCGGCGCGCGCGCCGGTGGCGGGATCGGGGATCTGCCCGGCGTGCAGGCAAAGCGTCTCGATGCCGAACTTGCGGTCAGCCATGCGCGAATTCTAATCGGAGGCCCCGCATGGCGCGGGGGCGACATCAAGATCGCGGGGGAGACGGCGTTACTGTCATCCCCGCGAAAGCGGGAATCCATGGGTCCCCGCTTTCGCGGGGACGACGACATTCACTACTCGGTCGGCTTCGGCGCTTCGGGCGCGGCGGGCGTGCCGGGGCGCGTGGTGGCGCGGCGGTACTCGGACGGCGGCACGCCGACCTGGTTGAGGAAGAAGCGGGTGAAGTTGCTCTGCGCCGAGAAGCCGAGCTCGGCCGACACCTCGGCGATCTTGCCCTGGCCGGAGGACAGGCGCGAGATCGCGGTCTCGACGCACAGCATGTCGAGGTAGGCGCGCGGCGAGAAGCCGGTGCAGAGCTGGAACAGGTCGTAGAAGCGCGAGCGCGACAGGCCGACCTGGCTGGCCAGCTCGTCGATGCTGAGGTCCTTGTTCGGCCGCGCGCGCAGCAGCGCGATGGCGCGGCGGATGCGGCTGTCCTCGAAGCGCGAGCCGCGCCACAGCGGCGACGAGGCGCGCTTGCGGGCGAGGTAGGTCTCGACGATCGACAGCATCAGCTCCTGCAGCATGAACTCGAGCCGCTCGGGCGACAGGAAGCGGTCGTTCATCGCCTCGACGGCGAGGGTGTCGGCCAGGCGCTGGATGCGCAGCGTCACCGGCTCGCGGCGCTGCGGGAACGGGCGCGGGTCGGCGGCGGAGAAGGCGGCGGGGAAGCTCTCGCGCAGCCACTCGCCGGCGGCGTGCAGCGCCAGCACGCGCGAGGTGTCGAGGCTGACGTGGATCTCGCCGGGGTTGAGGAACAGGATCTCGGCGGCGCCCTGCTGCATGACGATCGCCGGCTCGTTCTGCGCGTGCAGCTCGTCCTGCGGCCCGAGCTCGCTCAGGACGAGGCGCCCGAACCTGCCTTCGAATAGTCTGACCATCCTCCCCATAGCGAAATAAATATACCTCAGTAGGCCAGCCAGCGGGGGCGTTTCGCGGAGATTACCTTCGTGTTGACCCCCACCCAGTTCAGGCCGCCAAAAAGCCTTCCGTGCTCGATCTTTACGCACCGGTCCATGACCGCCTCCAGCCCGGCGGCGCGGGCTTTTTGCGCTGCAGCTTCGTTTTTGACCCCCAGCTGCTGCCAGAGCACCCTGGCGCCGATGGCGATGGCATCCTCCGCAATCGGCATAACGTCCTGCGTCTTGCGGAATATGTCCACCAGGTCGACCTTCTCCGGGATGTCGCGCAGCGACTTGTAGCAGCGCTCGCCGAGGATCACGTCGTACTTGGGGTTGACCGGGATGACCCGGTAGCCGTGCTCCTGCATGTACTTGGCGGCGAAGTAGCTCGGGCGGTGCCACTGGGCCGAAAGGCCTACCACCGCGATGGTCTTGTGGC
>DASUZH010000619.1:0-10267 GCA_036376975.1 Burkholderiales bacterium
TGGGCGAGTGGCAGACCCGCTACCAGAAGATGGCGATCTACGAGACGCCGCACTACGGCAAGCTGTTCCGCCTCGACGGGTTCAACATGACCTCCGAGCGGGAGGAGTTCGTCTATCACGAGAACCTGATCCACCCCGCGCTCACCGCGCACGCCGCGCCGAAGAAGGTGCTGATCGTCGGCGGCGGCGACGGCGGCTCCTCCGAGGAGGCGCTCAAGCACCCCTCGGTCGAGCAGGTGACCATGGTGGAGATCGACGGCGACGTGATCCAGGTGGCCAAGGAGCACTTCAAGGCGGTCCACAACGGCGTGTTCGACAACCCGAAGCTGCGCGTGCTGGTCGACGACGGCATGAAGTTCGTGCGCGAGACGCAGGAGAAGTTCGACCTGATCGCGCTCGACCTGAACGACCCGATGGGGCCGGCCGAAGCGCTCTACTCGCTGGAGTTCTTCCAGCAGCTGCGCGCCGCGCTGGCGCCCGGAGGCGCGCTGGTCCTGCACATCGGCTCGCCGGTGGCGCGCCCCGAGCGCGTCGCCGAGCTCGCCCAGCGCCTGAACAGCGTGTTCCGCATCGTGCGGCCGTACACCATGTACATCCCGCTCTACGGCTCGCAGTGGGCGATGGCGGTGTGCTCGGACAAGCTCGACCCGAAGGCCTATACGGCCGACGAGATCGACCGCCGCATCGAGGCGCGCAAGCTGCAGGAGCTCAGGTACTACAACGGCGAGACCCACGAGGGCGTGTTCGCCCTGCCCAACTTCGTGCGCGACCTGGTCGTCCCGGCGCGCGTGAAGCAGCCGGCGCGCGGCCGGCGCCTGGGCCTGGTCAAGGCGGCCGCCAAGTAACAAGAACCCGAAGAAGAAAAAAGGGAGAAAAGGGGCGCTTCGGCGCCCTTTTTCTTTAGGGTACGGCTTTCAGCGCGTCGCCGACCGTCTGGAAGATCCGCTCGATCTGCGCCGGCTCGGCGATCAGCGGCGGCGAGAAGGCGAGCACGTCGCCGGTCCAGCGCACCAGCACGCCGGCCTCGAAGCACTTGAGGAACGCCTCGTAGGCCCGCGCGCCGGGCTTGCCGGGACGCGGCTCGAGCTCGACCGCGCCCATCAGGCCGATGTTGCGCACATCGATGACGTGGGCCGCGCCCTTCAGGGAATGAATCGAATTCTCAAAAAGTTTCTCCAGAGTAGCGCCGCGCGTCAGGATGCCCTCGTCGGCGTACGTGTCCAGCGTGCCAAGGCCGGCGGCGCAGGCCAGGGGATGGCCGGAGTAGGTGTAGCCGTGGAACAGCTCGATGCCTTCCGGACCCTGCATGAAAGCATCGTAGATCTTGTCGTTCGCGAACACCGCGCCCATCGGCACGGTGCCGTTGGTCATGCCCTTGGCCACGGTGAAGAGGTCCGGCATCACGTTGAAGCGCTGAGACGCGAACGGATGGCTCAGGCGGCCGAAGCCGGTGATGACCTCGTCGAAGATCAGCAGGATGCCGTGCTTCGTGCAGATTTCGCGCAGCCGCTCGAGGTAGCCCTTCGGCGGCACCAGCACGCCCGCCGAGCCGGCCACCGGCTCGACGATCACCGCAGCAATGGTCGAAGGATCGTGGAACGCGCAAAGGCGCTCGAGCTCGTCGGCGAAGTCCGCGCCGTGGGCAGGCTGTCCCTTCGAGAAAGCGTTTCTTGCCAGATCATGCGTGTGGCGGATGTGGTCTACGCCCGCCACGCCGGGGCCGAACACCTTGCGGTTGGCCGGGATGCCGCCGACCGCCATGCCGCCGAAGTTGACGCCGTGGTAGCCGCGCTCGCGCCCGATCAGGCGGAAGCGCTGGCCTTCGCCGCGCGCGCGGTGGTAGGCGAGCGCGATCTTCAGCGCCGTGTCGGCCGATTCCGAGCCCGAGTTGGTGAAGAACACCTTCGAGAAGCCCGGCGGCGCGATCTGCGCCAGCCGGTCGGCGAACTCGAACGCGATCGGATGGCCCATGTTGAAGGTCGGCGCGAAGTCCATCTGCGCGACCTGCTTCTGCACCGCGGCGACGATCTTCGGCCGGCAATGGCCGGCGTTGACGCACCACAGCCCGGCCTGGCCGTCGAGGATCTGGCGGCCGTCGGCGGTCCAGTAGAACATGCCTTCGGCGCGCGCGAGCAGCCGCGGCGCCTTCTTGAACTGCCGGTTGGCGGTGTAAGGCATCCAGAACGCGGATGCCTGGAGGTCGGTGGAAAAATCGGCCCGCTTGTTCATCGGGCTAGCTTACGCCGCTAGGCGCTGTAGGCAACCACTTTCTGCTTCTGCTCGCCCAGGCCGCGGATGCCGAGGGTCATCACGTCGCCCGCCTTGAGGAACACCGGGTTGGGCTTGATGCCGAGGCCCACTCCGGGCGGGGTACCGGTACAGATCACGTCGCCGGGCAGCAACGTCATGTACTGGCTGACGTGCGAGATGATCTTGGCGCAGCTGAAGACCATCGTTCTTGTACTGCCGGTCTGCATGCGCTTGCCATTCACATCCAGCCATAGGTCGAGCGTCTGCGGGTCGCGGATCTCGTCGGTGGTCACCAGCCAGGGGCCGATCGGGCCGGCGGTGTCGAAGCCCTTGCCCTTGTCCCACTGCGTGGTGGCCATCTGGAAGGCGCGCTCGGAGACGTCGTTGATCACGCAGTAGCCGGCGACGTACTCGAGCGCGTCGGCCTCGCCCACGTACTTCGCCTGCGCGCCGATCACGATGCCGAGCTCCACTTCCCAGTCGAGCTTGGTCGAGTTCTTCGGCTGGATCACGTCGTCGTTCGGCCCGCTGATGCAGGTGGTGGCCTTCATGAACACGATCGGCTCGGCCGGGATCGGCAGCCCCGCCTCCTTGGCGTGGTCGGAGTAGTTGAGGCCGATGGCGACGAACTTGCCGATGCCGACGAACGGCACGCCCAGGCGCGGACTGCCGTTCACCAGCGGCAGGCTCTCCGGCTTCACCTTGGAGAGCATCTTCAGGCCGCGCGGCGACAGCTCCTTCGGCCCGATCTGGTCGATGATCTTGGACAGGTCGCGCACCCTCCCGTCGGCGTCGACCATGCCGGGCTTCTCGTAGCCCGCTTTCCCGTAGCGGCACAGCTTCATATCGTCATACCCCCGTCAATGGAATACATGTTGCCGGTCGCGAACAGCGACTCGTCGGATGCGAGGAACACCAGGATGCCGGTGATGTCCTCGACCGTGCCCAGCCGCCCCATCGGCTGGCGCGCGGTGAAGTCCTTGCGCGCCTGCGCCGGGTCGGCGAAGGCGTTGATGCGGCCCTGCAGCGAGGGCGTATCGACCGTGCCCGGCCCGATGCAGTTGCAGCGGATGCCCTGCTTCACGTAGTCGGCGGCGATCGCCTTGGTGAGGCCGATGACCGCGGCCTTGGTGGCGCCGTAGACGAAGCGGTTGGGCAGGCCCTTCACGCTCGAGGCGATCGACGACATGTTGATGATCGAGCCCTTGCCCTTCTTCAGCATGCCGGGCAGGAAGGCGCGGGAAACCAGGTACATCGACTTCACGTTGAGGTTGAAGCTGAAGTCCCAGTCCTTCGGCGTGCAGTCGAGGATGGTGCCGTGGTGCACGAAGCCGGCGCAGTTGAAGAGCACGTCGATCGGGCCGACCTCGGCCGCCAGCCGGTTGATCGCCTGCTCGTCGGTGGCGTCGAGCACGCGGGTCTTGATGCCGTCGCCCTTCAGCTCGGCGAGGACCTTCTCGTTGAGGTCGGTGGCCCAGACCTGGGCGCCCTCGCGGGCGAAGGCGAGCGCCGCGCCGCGCCCGATGCCCTGTCCGGCGGCGGTAACGAACGCCACCTTGCCTGCCAGCCTGCCTGCCATCGAGGAGATTTCTCCGGAGGTTCTTGCGAAGGGCGCAGATTATAGCCCTCCGGGTCCGGCCTGACCAAGCAAATCGGCCTGACCACTTGACCAATCGAAAGGCGCGCGGCTACCCTGCGGCTTCCGTTTTTCCGCCCGCCCCGCTCTCGAGATGCCGCTGCAAGCCGTCGAAACGCGCCGCCTTTACCTGCAGATCGCCGACCAGATCCGCAACCTGATCGAGTCGGGCGAGGTGGCGCGCGGCGCGCGGCTGCCGGCGGAGCGCGCGCTTGCGAAACAACTCAGGGTGAGCCGCCCCAGCCTGCGCGAGGCGCTGATCGCGCTGGAGATCGAGGGCCTGCTCGACGTGCGGGTCGGCTCCGGCATCTACGTCACGCAGCCCGGCGCCCGCCTCAACGGCGCCGAGCTGGCCGACGCGCACGGCCCGTTCGAGGTGATCCGCGCGCGCCGCCTGATCGAGGGCGAATGCGCCGCGCTCGCGGCGCAGAACGCGACCTCGCCGCAGCTGCGCGCCATCCGCGAGGCTCACACCCGCATGGTCGAGGAGACGCGCCGCAACCCGAACCCGCTCGAGGCCGACCGCGCGTTCCACGTGCGCCTCGCCGAGGCGAGCGGCAACAGCGCCCTGGTGCTGATGGTGCAGACGCTGTGGGACCAGCGCGTCGGCCCGCTCTACCGCGCGCTAGAGCGCAAGCTCGACGCGCCGTCGCTGGTGGCGGGCACGCTTGCCGAGCACCAGGCGATCGTCGACGCGGTGGCGAAAGGCGACCCGCGCGCCGCGCGCGCGGCGGCGCAGCGCCACATGGACATGACCAAGAGACGCTGCAGCAGGGAGTGGAAGAAGCAATGAACCAGCTCGATTTCAAGGGCCGCACCGCGGTCGTCACCGGCGGCATGCAGGGCATCGGCGCCGCCATCGTCAAGCGCCTGAAGGCCTCGGGCGCGGAGGTAGTCGTGTGGGACCTCGACGGCTCGCCGAAGGTTGATGTCTCGGACCCTTCCTCCATTCAACTTGCACTAAAAAACGTCAAGAAAGTCGACGTGCTGGTGAACAACGCCGGCATCGCGGGGAAGAACGTGCCGACCGTCGACTACCCGATCGAGGAATGGGAGCGCGTGCTGCGCATCAACCTCACCAGCCAGTTCCTGTGCTGCCGGGCCGTCGCGCCGCTGATGGTGAAGGCGAAGTACGGCCGCATCGTCAACATCGCCTCGATCGCCGGCAAGGAAGGCAACCCGAACGCGGTGGCCTACTCCGCTTCCAAGGCAGGGGTGATTTCGCTGACGAAAAGCCTCGGCAAGGAGCTGGCGAAGGACGGCGTGCTGGTCAACTGCGTGACGCCGGCGGCGGCGAAGACCGCGATCTTCGACCAGATGACGCAGCAGCATATCGACTACATGCTTTCCAAGATCCCCATGGGCCGCTTCGTCGAGGTCGACGAGATCGCGGCCCTGGTGTGCTGGCTCGCCTCCGCGGACTGTTCGTTCTCCACCGGGGGCGTATTCGACATTTCAGGCGGAAGAGCTACTTACTAGGGAGGGAGTCATGAGGAGGATGTTGCTTCTGGCAGTTCTCGCCGCGTTCTCGACGGCGGGGTTCGCTCAGCAGAAACTCAAGTTCGCGCACGTCTACGAGACCTCGGAGCCGTACCACACCTACGCGGTGTGGGCCGCGGGCGAGATCGCCAAGCGCACCGGCAACCGCTACACCTGGGACGTGTTCCCGGCCTCGCAGCTCGGCAACGAGACGCAGATCAACCAGTCGCTGTCGCTCGGCACGGTCGACATGATCTACACCGGCCAGGCGTTCGCCGGGCGCACCTATCCGCCGATCTCGATCGGCGGCGCGCCCTACATGTTCCGCGACCTCGACCACTGGAAGAAATTCTCGCAGAGCAAGGTGCTCGCCGACCTGAACGAGGCCTACTTCAAGAAAGGCGGCAACAAGCCGGTCGCCGCGTTCTACTACGGCGTGCGCCACACCACGGCCAACAAGGCGATCAACAAGCCGGAGGACATGAAGGGCCTCAAGCTGCGCGTGCCCGACGCGCCGCTCTACATCATGTACCCGAAGATCGCCGGCGCGAACGCCACGCCGATCGCCTTCGCCGAGGTGTACCTCGCGCTGCAGAACAAGACCGTCGACGCGCAGGAGAATCCGCTGCCGACGATCCTCGCCAAGAAGTTCTACGAGGTGCAGACGCACGTCAACCTGACCGGCCACATCACCGAGATGCTGCTGGTCATCGTCGGCGGGCACGTCTGGAACAAGCTGTCCGCGGCCGACAAGAAGGCGTTCGAGGACGTGCTGCGCGAGGCGGCGGTGAAGTCCAACGCCGAGATCGAGAAGTCCGAGCAGCAGCTGGCGACCGACTTCGGCACCAAGTACGGCAAGACCGTCGTGAAATCCGACCGTGCGGCCTTCAAGAAGGCCTTCGAGCCGTTCCACGTCGGCAAGGACGTGCCGTGGGACAAGAAGCTGTACGACCAGGTGCAGGCGATCAAGTAAGGGAATAGCGATGGCGAAGAAGACCGGCTGGCGCAGCGTCCAGTGGTTCGGGCGCCAGGACATCTACGGCTTCATCTACCGTAGCTGGACCAAGAACCGCGGCGTGCCGCAGGACCAGTTCGACGGCCGGCCGGTCATCGGCATCTGCAACACGTGGTCGGAGCTCACGCCGTGCAACACGCACTTCCGCGTGCTCGCCGACCACGTGCGCCACGGCATCCTCGAGGCGGGCGGCTTCCCGCTCGAGTTCCCGGTGATGTCGACCGGCGAGACGCTGATGCGGCCCACCGCGATGCTCTACCGCAACCTCGCCGCGATGAGCGTCGAGGAGTCGATCAGAGCCAACCCGCTGGACGGAGTGGTGTTGCTGGCGGGCTGCGACAAGACGACTCCGGCGACCATCATGGGCGCGGCGAGCGTCGACCTGCCGACCATCCTGGTGTCGGGCGGGCCGATGCTGTCGGGCAAGTACCGCGGCACCGACATCGGCTCGGGCACCAACGTCTGGTCGATGTCGGAGGACCTGCGCGCCGGCAAGATCAGCCTGGAGGAGTTCCACGAGGCGGAGTCGTGCATGCACCGCTCGCACGGCCACTGCATGACGATGGGCACCGCCTCGACGATGGCCTCGATGGTCGAGGCGCTCGGCCTCGGCATGCCGGGCAACGCCGCCTGGCCCGCGGTCGACGCGCGGCGCAACGTGCTGGCGCGCGCCGCCGGCCGGCGCCTCGTCGAGATGGTGAAGCAGAAGGTGTCGATCTCGAAGATCCTCACCAAGAAGGCGTTCGAGAACGCCATCCGCGCCAACGCCGCGATCGGCGGCTCGACCAACGCGGTGATCCACCTCATCGCCATCGCGCGCCGGCTGGGCGTCGACCTGACGCTCGACGACTGGCAGCGCTGCGGCGAAGGCGTGCACACGCTGGTCAACCTGATGCCCTCCGGCAAGTACCTGATGGAGGACTTCTGCTATGCGGGCGGCCTTCCCGCGGTATTGAGGGAGCTGGGCGAGAACGGGCACCTGCACAAGGATGCGATGACCGTGAACGGTCAATCGATCTGGGAGAACAACAAGGACGCCGCCTGCTGGAACCGCGACGTCATCTTCCCGTTCAACAAGCCGTTCAAGAAGAACGCCGGCATCAAGGTGCTGCGCGGCAACCTGGCGCCCGACGGCGCCATCATCAAGCCCTCGGCGGCGACGCCCAAGTTGCTCAAGCACAAGGGGCGCGCGGTGGTGTTCGAGAACATCGAGGACTTCCACAAGCGCATCGACGACCCGAAGCTCGACATCGACGAGAGCTGCGTGATGGTGCTGAAGAACTGCGGCCCGAAGGGCTATCCCGGCATGGCCGAGGTGGGCAACATGCCGCTCGCGCCGAAGCTGCTGAAGAAGGGCGTCACCGACATGGTGCGCATTTCCGACGCGCGCATGAGCGGCACCGCGTACGGCACCGTAGTGCTGCACATGTCCCCCGAGGCGGCCGCCGGCGGCCTGCTCGCGCTGGTGCGGAACGGCGACCTGATCGAGATGGATGTCGCCAAGGGCAGGCTCGAGTTGCTGGTTAGCCCGCAGGAGATCAAGAAACGAAAATCGAAGTGGAAGGCCCCCAGGCCGCAACTGAGCCGCGGCTACTGGCGCCTCTACTTCGACCACGTGAACCAGGCGCACGAAGGCGCCGACCTCGACTTCCTGGTCGGCGGCAGCGGCGACTTCGTGCCGCGCGACAACCACTGAGATGAGCGAGCAGCAGGAGCACGTCCTCGGCGAGGACGGCCAGTTCCACGTCGAGGACGACGCGGTCGACCTGTCCAGCTTTGGCTGGGAAGACTGGGTGACCTTCGTCCTGTTCTGGCTGATGGCGGCGGTGGTCTTCTACCAGGTGTACACGCGCTACGTGCTGTCGGACTCCGCCGGCTGGACCGAGGAGATCGCGCGCTACTTCCTGGTGGCGGTGGTGTTCATCGGCGCCTCGATGTCGGTGCGCAAGAACAACCACATCCAGGTCGACTACTTCTACCGCCTGATGCCGCGGGCGATGGCGCGCGTGATGTCGACCGCGGTCGACGTGGTGCGCTGCCTGTTCCTCGGCTACGCGGTCTGGCTGACCTGGCTGCTGCTGCAGCGCATCGGCTCGCAGCAGATGGCGGTGATCGACCTGCCGGTGGGCTGGGTGTTCGGCGCCATGCTGTTCGGCTTCTCGATCATGTTCATGCGCTCGCTGCAGGTCGCCTGGCGCCACTGGAAGCTCGGCTACAGCGTGCTCGAGCGGCCGGAGATCCACGAGGGCTGAGATGGGACTGCTCTCCGGCTTCCTGGCGTTGATGGTGAGCGGCGTGCCGGTGGCGATCGCCATGGCGCTCGCCTCGCTGGTCTACGTCATGGTGTCGGGCAACGTGCCGGACTTCGTCGTCATCCATCGCATGTACGGCGGCGTCGACTCCTTCCCGCTGCTCGCGGTGCCGTTCTTCATCTGGGCCGGCAACCTGATGAACTCGGCCGGCATCACCAACCGCATCTACAACTTCGCGCTCGCGCTGGTGGGCTGGATGAAGGGCGGCCTCGGCCACGTCAATGTGGTCGGCTCGATGATCTTCGCCGGCATGTCGGGCACCGCCATCGCCGACGCCGCCGGGCTCGGCACCATCGAGATCAAGGCGATGAAGGACCACGGCTACTCGACCGAGTTCGCGGTCGGCGTCACCGCCGCCTCCGCCACCGTCGGCCCGATCATCCCGCCGTCGCTGCCGTTCGTCATCTACGGCATGATGGCGAGCGTCTCGATCGGCCAGCTGTTCCTCGCCGGCGTGATTCCCGGAATCATCATGGGGATCACGATGATGCTCACCGTCGCGTACTTCGCGCACACGCGCAACTACGGCCGCGATGCGCCGTTCTCCGCGAGCAAGCTGCTCAAGGCGGGCCTCGAGGTCGCGATGGTGCTGGGCATCCCGTACGGCGCGTGGCTGCTGACCGGGCTCGGCGCGCCCGGCGGCTGGGTGACGCTCGCCGCCTTCGGCCTGATCCTCGCCCTCGACAAGGTGTTCAATTTCTCCGCGGTGATGGCGCTGCTCACGCCGGTGCTGCTGATCGGCGGCATGACGCTCGGCGTCTTCACGCCCACCGAAGGCGCCATCGCCGCCTCGATCTGGGCGCTGTTCCTCGGCCTGTTCTGGTACCGCACGCTCGACTGGCGGCGGCTGGTCAAGCTCACCATGGACACCATCGAGACCACTGCGACCGTCCTGTTCATCGTCGCCGCGGCGTCGATCTTCGGCTGGCTGCTGACCGTGACGCGGGTCACCGACGCGGTGGCCGAGTGGGTGCTCGCCTTCACCAGCAACCCCAACATGTTCCTGCTGCTCGCCAACCTGCTGCTGCTGTTCGTCGGCTGCTTTCTCGAGCCGACCGCGGCGATCACGCTTCTGGTTCCGATCCTGATGCCGATCTGCCTCAAGCTCGGCATCGACCCGGTGCACTTCGGCCTGATCATGGTGCTCAACCTGATGATTGGCCTGCTGCACCCGCCGATGGGCACGGTATTGTTCGTGCTGTCGAGGGTGGCTAAACTTTCGTTCGAGCGAACCACCATGGCGATCCTGCCGTGGCTCGTGCCGCTCATCGGCACGCTGCTCCTCTGCACCTACGTGCCGGAAATCGTGCTCTGGCTGCCGAGGAAGTTCTTCTAGGAGGCACCCATGCTGCAAGCCGCCGACCTGACCATCCGCCTGCACCCGGATGACGACGTCGTCATCGCGCGCCTGGAGATCCCGACCGGGACGCTGCTCACCAAGGAGAACGTGCGCGCCATCGTGACCATTCCGGCCGGGCACAAGATCGCGGTGCGCGCGGTAGCGCAGGGCAAGCCGGTGCGCCGCTACAACCAGATCATCGGCTTCGCCACGCGCGACATCGCCGCCGGCGACCA
>DASUZH010000620.1:0-6412 GCA_036376975.1 Burkholderiales bacterium
GGTGCGCCCGACCTGCACCTCGATGCCGACGACCTCGGTCACTTCCTCCTGTGCGGGATACTTGTGCGCCACCGCCCAGCGCGGCTCGCGCGCCTCGAAGCCCAGTTCGCGCTGCAGCTCGAGGCGGTTGACCTTGTAGACCACGCCGTCGATGTCGAACGGCAGCTTTTCCCGCAGCGCGCCGACGCGGCGGTGATACTCGATCAGGCCGGCGGGGCCTTTCACCACCTTGCGCTCGCCGTTCACGGGCAGGCCGAACTCTTCGAGCGCGTCCAGCACCTTGCCCTGGGTCGGCGGCAGCTTCCAGCCTTCCGCCACGCCGATGCCGTAGGCGAAGAAGCGCAGCGGGCGCTGCGCGGTCAATTTGGGGTCGAGCTGGCGCACCGCGCCGGCGGCGGAGTTGCGGGGGTTGACGAACTGCTTGAGGCCGGCGGCCTGCTGGCGCTGGTTGAAGCGCTCGAAGTCCGACCGGTTCATGAAGATCTCGCCGCGCACCTCCAGCCGCGCGGGCGGCTTGCCCCGCAGGCGCAGCGGAATGCTGCGGATGGTGCGCACGTTCTGCGTGACGTTCTCGCCGACCTCGCCGTCGCCCCGCGTGGCGGCGCGCGTCAGCAGCCCGTCCTCGTACAGCAGGCTGATCGCCAGTCCGTCGAACTTCAGCTCCGCGGCGTATTCGAGCGGCGCCGCCTGCGCGCCGAGCTCGCGCAGCATGCGGGCATCGAAATTCGCCGCGCCCGAATCCTCCGTGTCGGTCTCGGTCTTGATCGACAGCATCGGCAGCTCGTGGCGCACCGGCTCGAGCTCGGCAAGCGGCGCGCCGCCCACCCGCTGCGTCGGCGAGTCGGAGCTGCGCAGCTCCGCGTGCTGCTCCTCGAGGGCGACCAGCTCGCGGAACAGGCGGTCGTACTCGGCGTCGCTGACCTCGGGGCTGTCCTGCTCGTAGTACAGCCGGTTGTGCCGCTCGAGTTCCGCGCGCAGCTGCTCGGCGCGAAGCCGCGCGGCCTTCGGCACGCTCATGAGAACACGCGCAGCGCCAGCTCGCTCCCCGGCTCGAACCCGGCCGCGGCGAGCCGGCTGCTCACCGCCTGCAGCTCGGCGCCGATCGCGGCCAGCGCCCGCTCGTCGACCGGGTTGCCGTTGTCGTCCACCAGCCGCCCGCCGCCGGCCGCCGCCAGCTGCCCGCCGGCGCGCGCCATCGCCTCGAAGGCGCGCACCGGCTCGAGGCTGCGCGGCACGTCGAGCGTCAGGCTGAGGCCGTCCACCCGCTGCTGGACCTGGAACGCGTGCTCGCCCGGCTCGAGCGGCTGCGGCGTCCCGCCGGTGACGTGCAGCGCGACCTGGATGTCGGCGTCGGCGCACAGCCGGTCGAGCGCGTGCGCCTGGTCGAGCGCCTCGCGCATCTCCGGCGCGCTCAGCGTCGCGCCGAGCGCGGCGCCCAGCGCCTCCACCGCCGAGCGGAACTCGATCAGCTCGGCGTCGCCCACCACGCCGCTGCGGCTGACCATCTGCAGCGCCGCGCGCAGCGCGGTGAAGCTGCGCACGTCGCCGGCGACCACGCGCCGCCAGCCCGCGCCGTCGCTGCCGGCGATCAGGGCGCGCTGCGCAAAGCGGTGCTCGAGCGCCTTCCAGTGCTCGAGCACCGTGGCCGACAGCGTGCCGCGCGCCACGTCGAGCTCGACCACGTAGTCGAGCCGCGCGTCGGGCATGCCCGTCGCCGGCGCGTCGCCGCGGCGCCAGTGCGCCTTCGCGCCCGCCTCCCCCGGCGCCTCGTCGAGCAGGTCGGCGTGCGAAGAGACGAAGGCGCGCTGCGCGGCGCGCACCGCCTTGCGCTCCTGCAGGCGGTTGTAGACCAGCACCGCAGCCACCGCGGCCACGCCGATCGCGAGCAGGCCGAGCTGGAGGTCGGTCATAACCTAATGGGGGCGAGAAACCGCCATAAATTCAGGCTGCCAGCTCCTCCCGGATGCGCAGCGCCTCGTCGATGTCGACTGCCACCACGCGCGACACGCCCGACTCGGGCATCGTCACTCCGACCAGCTGCTCGGCCATCTCCATGGTGATCTTGTTGTGGCTGATGAACAGGAACTGGGTCTGCGCCGACATGCGCTTCACCAGGTCGCAGAAGCGCGAGGTGTTGGAGTCGTCGAGCGGCGCGTCGACCTCGTCGAGCAGGCAGAACGGCGCCGGATTGAGCTGGAACATGGCGAACACCAGCGAGATCGCGGTGAGCGCCTTCTCGCCGCCCGACAGCAGGTGGATGCTGCTGTTGCGCTTGCCCGGCGGCTGCGCCATCACCTGCACGCCGGCGTCGAGGATCTCCTCGCCGGTCATCAGCAGCTTCGCCTCGCCGCCGCCGAACAGCGTCGGGAACAGCGTGCCGAAGTGCCGGTTGACGCTGTCGAAGGTCTCGCGCAGCAGCTCGCGCGTCTCGCGGTCGATCTTGCGGATCGCGTCCTCCAGCGTGCGCACCGCCTCCTCCAGGTCGGTGGCCTGCGCGTCGAGGTAGGCCTTGCGCTCGCGGCTGGTGTCGAGCTCCTCGAGCGCCGCCAGGTTGACCGCGCCGAGCTCGCCGATCGCGTTGCTGAGGCGCGTGATCTCGCCCTGCAGCGACGAGGCGCGCGGCGCGCCTTCGGCTTCGCTCTGCAGCAGCGCCTCGTCGGCGTTCGCCTCGCGCAGCTGGGTCTCGAACTGCTCGAAGTTGAGCTGCGCGGCCTGCTCCTTGAGGCGCAGCTCGCCGACGCGGTCGCGCAGCGGCGCGACGCGCGACTCGACCTGCAGCCGCGCCTCCTCCAGCTCGCGCAGCGCGGCCGCCGCCGCCTCCACCACGTTGCGCGCATCCGCCAGCGTCTTCTCGCACGCGATGCGGCTCTCGACCGCCGCGTCGAGCGCCTCGCGCACCTGCGGGATGCTGTCCACCGCCAGCTCCTCGGTGAGCTTGGCCACCTCGGCGTCGGCGCGCTCGATCTGCTGGTCGATCACCTTCACCGCGTTGTCGATCTCGGCGATCTTGGAGGCGCATTCGCGCTCGCCGAACAGGGCGTCCTGCGCCTCGCGCTCGCTGCGCTGCAGGCTGCCCCTTTGCGCGGCGAGCGCCGCCTCGGCCGCGACGTGCTCCTCGCGCGAGCGCTCCAGCGCCTCGCGCGACGCGGCGATCTCGCCCGCCAGCCGCTCGGCCGCCGCGCGCGCCTCGGCGATCGCCTGCCGGCCGCGCGCCGCTTCCTGCTCCAGCTCCTCGCCCTCGGCCTGCATCTGCGCGCTGCGCTCGAGGTAGCGCTCCTGCGCCTGGGCGAGCTTCAGGTGCTCGATCTGCGCGTCGTGGTGCGCCTTCTGGCGCCCCGAGATGTCGAGCCGCGCCTGCTCCAGCTCGGCGCTGCGCTCGGCCAGCTCGGCATCGGCGGACTGCAGCGCGCCCTGCGCCGCGGCCAGGCGGCGATCCAGCGCCGGGCGGGCCTTCTCCAGCTCCTCGATCTCGGCCTGGCGCGCCAGCAGGCCGGCGTCGGCCGGGTCGGGCGCGTGGAAAGTCACCGTGTGGCGCGTGAACTGGTGGCCCTCGCGGTTGACCATCACCACGCCGGCCGGCAGCGCCTCGCGCATCCTCGCGTCGGGAGTGCCCTCGACCGCCACGATGCCCGACAGCCAGTCGGCCACCGCGCCGGCCACCATGGCGTCGGCGGCATGGATCTTCGACGCCAGCGGCAGCCCGGCGGCGGGCGCTCCGGCGCCGCGCGAGCCGTGCTCGAAGGCGCTCGCGCGCACCGGCGGGTGGTCGGCCAGCACCGCGGCGAGCTGCGCCGGGTCGGTCAGCTCGAGCGCGTGCAGCCGCTCGCGCAGCACCGCCTCAACCGCAGTCTCCCAGCCGTGGTCGATGCGCAGCTTCTGCCACAGGCGCGCTGCGCCGCCCAGTCTGTGGCGCTCCAGCCACTCGGCAAGCGGCGCATTGTCCTCGGCCGAGGCCTGGATCTGCCGCAGCGTGGCGAGTTGCGCCTCGGCGGCGGCATGCTCGCGCTCCACCGCCGACAGCGCCTCGGCGGCGGCGGCGCGCTGCTCTTCGAGGGAGCCGACGGCCTGCTGCAGCCCGGCGAGGCTGGCCTGGGCGGTGCGTGCCTCGCCATCGAGCAACGCCATGCGCTCGGCCAGCGAATCCATCGCCGCCCTGGCGGGCTGCTCGAGGCCTGCCAGCTCGGCGCGCAGGCGCTCCTGCCGCTGCTCGACGCCCTGCGCGCCGCGCTCCAGGTGGGTCAGGCTCGCCTGCTCGACCTGCAGCCGGCTCTCCGCCTGCAGCTGGCGGCCGCGCGCATCGTTCAGCCGGTCCTGCGCGGCGCGGAACGCCAGCTCGGCCTGCGGCAGCCGGGCGGTTTCCGCTTCCAGCGCCTGCTTCTTCTTCGCCACGTTGTCCTTGGCCGTGCCGGAGCGCGCGGCCCACATGTGCAGCGCCAGCGTGAGCTGCGAGCGCTGCTCGCGCCAGGCGCCGAGCTGCGCGCGCCGCTCGGTGTGCTGGCTCTCCAGCCGCTGGCGCGTCTCCTCGGCGTGGCGCAGCTCCGACTCGAGCCGCGCCACCTCGGCGTTGGACGCGTACAGCGCGCCCTGCGCCGCGTTCAGCGCGTCGCCGGCGCCGTAATGCGAGGCGCGCGCCGTCTCGACCCGCGACTCGGTGCTGCGCAGCTCCGCGTTCTCCGCCTCCAGGGCGTTGGTCGCCTTGGCGACCTCCTGGCTGTGGCGCTCGCGCTCCGCCGCGGCGTCGCGCCGGCGCAGGAACCACAGCAGGTGCTGCTTGAGCTGCAGGTCGGACTGGTACTCCTTGTAGCGCGCCGCAACCTTGGCCTGGGCCTCGAGCTTCTCGAGCTGCACGCCGAGCTCGAGGCGGATGTCGGTGATGCGCGCCAGGTTCTCGCGCGTGTCGGCGAGCCGGTTCTCGGTCTCGCGCCGGCGCTCCTTGTACTTGGAGACCCCGGCCGCCTCCTCGAGGAACACGCGCAGCTCCTCCGGCTTCGCCTCGATGACGCGCGAGATCATGCCCTGCTCGATGATGGCGTAGGCGCGCGGCCCCAGGCCGGTGCCGAGGAACATGTCGGTGATGTCGCGCCGGCGCACGTGGGTGCCGTTGATGTAGTAGCTCGACTCGCCGTCGCGCTGCAGGACGCGGCGCACGGAGATCTCGGCGTACTGCGACCACTGCCCGGCCGCGCGGCCGGACGAGTTGTCGAACATCAGCTCGACGGCCGCGCGAGACAGGGGTTTTCGATTAATCGAGCCGTTGAAGATGACGTCCTGCATCGAGTCGCCGCGCAGCGCCGAGGCGCGCGTCTCGCCGAGCACCCAGCGCACGGCGTCGATGACGTTGGACTTGCCGCAGCCGTTCGGGCCGACTACGCCGACCAGCTTGCCCGGCACGTGTATCGAAGTTGGATCTACGAAGGACTTAAAACCGGACAGCTTTATTTGAGTTAGTCGCACGCGAAAAATGATAACATTTGCGCCGCACAAATCCGCTGTTCTTCCGTGCAAAAAAAGCAACCCAGCAAGCGTCTAGAAACGTTCGCCAATCCGACGCCGCAGCGCGACTACCGGATCCATATGGAGATCCCGGAGTTCACCTGCCTGTGCCCGATGACCGGCCAGCCCGACTTCGCCACGCTGGTGCTCGACTACGTGCCCGACCGCAAGTGCGTCGAGCTGAAGTCGCTCAAGCTCTACGTCTGGTCCTATCGCAACGAAGGCGCCTTCCACGAGGCGGTGACCAACAGGATCCTCGACGACCTGGTGAAGGCGACGCAGCCGCGCTACATGAAGCTGGAGGCGCGCTTCAACGTGCGCGGCGGCATCTACACCTCGGTCATCGCCGAGCACCGCAAGCGCGGCTGGGCCGGCCGAGCTTGAACCCGCTGCTGGAGCGGCTGCAGCCGTATCCGTTCGAGAAGCTGCGCGCCCTGCTCGCCGGCGCGACGCCGAACCCGGCGCTGAAGCCGGTCAACCTGTCGATCGGCGAGCCGAAGCATCCGACCCCCGCGCTGGTGAAGGACGCCCTGGTCGCCAACCTGGACGGCCTCGCCGCCTACCCGGCCACCGCCGGCCTGCCCGAGCTGCGCAAGGCGATCGCCGGCTGGCTCGCCCGCCGCTACGGCATCCCGCAGCCCGACCCCGACACGCAGGTCCTGCCGGTCAACGGCACCCGCGAGGCGCTGTTCGCGTTCGCCCAGACCGTCCTCGCGCCGGGCGCCCGCGTGGTGTGCCCAAACCCGTTCTACCAAATCTACGAGGGCGCAGCGCTGCTGGCAGGCGCCACGCCCGTTTACGGCGAACCAGTCGACTGGAACGGAGTTCAGCTCCTCTACGTCTGCTCGCCGGCGAATCCCAGCGGCAAGGTCATCGGGCTGGAGGACTGGAAGCGCATCTTCGAGCTGTCCGACCGCCA
>DASUZH010000621.1:0-3014 GCA_036376975.1 Burkholderiales bacterium
GGTCCTCTACCCGAACCGCATGCACGTGGTGTCGATCGAGGGCACCGGCGTGACGAAGATGTCCGACCTCAAGGGCAAGCGCGTGTCGACCGGCTCGGGCGGCAGCGCCACCGAGGTGATGGCGTTCCGCGTCATCGAGGCGGCGGGGCTCGACCGCGACAAGGACATGAAGCGCGAGCGCCTCGGCGTCGCCGAGTCGGTCAACGCTCTCAAGGACCGCAAGATCGACGCCTTCTTCTGGGTCGGCGGCCTGCCGACCGGCGCGGTGACCGACCTCGCCAACACGCCGGGCGTGAAGATCAAGATGATCGACCACGCCGACACGGTGGCGGCGATGAACAAGAAGTACGGCAACCTGTACGTGCAGGACACCATCGGCAAGGACGTCTACAAGGGCATGGACGCCGACAACAAGCAGGCCACGGTGATGAACATCCTGGTCGCCCACCAGAACATGGACGACAAGACCGCGTACAACATCGTCAAGACGATCTTCGACAAGCGCGACGAGCTGATCCGCGTGCACAAGGAGGCGGAGAACTTCAAGCTGGAGAACCAGAAGACCGACGCCTCCTCGATTCCCTGGCACCCGGGCGCGATCAAGTACTTCGCCGAGAAGGGCGTGAAGATAGGCAACTGAGGCGCGGCAAATTTGAGAACCCCGTCCAGCCTGCTGGCGGGGTTTTTCATTTGAGGGGGGAGCGATGAGCGAGGACGTCGCGCGGCTGCACCAGCCGGCCAAGGAGGTGAGCGCCGAGGCGCTGGCGCGCGCCGAGGAGATGATCGAGCGCGAGGAGGGCGTGCAGAACCGGCTCTCCGGCTGGCTCGCCGCTTTCGTCTCCGCGGTGGCTATCGCCACCTCCGTCCTCCATCTCTACGCCGCGTACTCCATCGTGCGGCCGGAGCACCTGCGCGCGATCCACGTCGCGGCGGTGCTGTTCCTCACGTTCCTCATCTTCCCGGTGTCGCGGCGCTTCAAGAACCGCGTCATGCCTTGGGACTGGGCGCTCGCCGCGCTGGGCGTCGCCACCGCCGTCTACCTGATCGCCGGCGGCGACGATTTCTTCGACCGCTCGATCCTGCCGAACGACTGGGACATCGCCTTCGGCGTGGCGCTCGCGCTGCTGATCCTCGAGGCGATGCGCCGCACCACCGGCTGGGTGATGCCGATCGTCACGCTCTGCTTCCTGGCGTACGCCTTCCTCGGCCCCTACCTGCCGGCGCCCTGGACCCACAAGGGCTACGAGCTGCCGCGCCTCGTCGGCCACATGTACATGACGCTCGAGGGCATCTACGGCACCGCGGTCAACGTCTCCTCGACGCTGATCATCCTGTTCACCATCTACGGCGCCTTCCTGCAGTTCTCCGGCGCCGGCAAGTTCTTCATCGACTTCTCGTTCTCCGCCATGGGCGGCAAGCCGACCAGCGCCGGGCGCACGGTGGTGCTGTCGTCGTTCCTGCTCGGCGGCCCCTCCGGCTCGGGCGTCGCGACCACCGTCACCCTCGGCGCGGTCGCCGCGCCGATGCTGGCCAAGGTCGGCTACGGCAAGAACGAGGCCGGCGGCCTGCTCGCCGCGGGCGGCCTCGGCGCCATCATCTCGCCGCCGGTGCTCGGCGCGGCCGCGTTCCTGATCGCCGAGTTCCTCAAGATCTCGTACCTCGACGTGCTGCTGATGGCGGTGATCCCGACCTGCCTCTACTACCTGACGCTGTTCCTGATGGTCGAGATCGACGTGCGCAAGTTCGGCATGAAGAGCGCGGTGTTCGAGCAGGTGGAGTCGGCCTGGAGCCTGTCGAAGAAGTACTGGTTCCACTTCCTGTCGCTGGTCTCGATCATCGCCTTCATGCTGATGGGCTTCTCGCCCGAGCTGTCGGTGTTCTGGGCGACGGTGGTGTCCTTCGCCACCAGCTTCCTGCGCCGGGACACGGCGCTGTTTCCGTACGAGCTGTTCCAGGGCAGGCTGCCGCTGGTGCGCGGCTTCTTCGGCGCGCCGTTCTTCAAGGCGATGGACGGCGGCACGCGCGCGGTGCTCAACGTCGCCGCCACCTGCGCCGGCGCCGGCCTGATCGTCGGCGTGGTGACGCTCACCGGCCTCGGCCTCAAGTTCAGCTCGATCGTGCTCGCCTACGCCGGCAACTCGCTGCTGCTCACCGCCATCTATACCGCGCTGATCGTGTGGATCGTCGGCCTCGCCGTGCCGGTGACCGCGAGCTACATCATCTGCGCGGTGATCGCGGCGCCGGCGCTGATCGCGCTGAAAGTCCCGGAGTTCGCGGCGCACATGTTCATCTTCTACTACGCGGTGCTGTCCGAGGTCTCGCCGCCCACCGCGCTGTCGCCGTTCGCCGCCGCCGCCATCACCGGCGGCGAGCCCTACAAGACGACGCTGCAGACCTGGAAATACACCACGCCGGCGTTCCTCGTGCCGTTCATGTTCGTGCTCGACCCGAGCGGCACCGGCCTTCTGCTCACCGGCTCGTTCAAGACGCTGGCCACCGCCAACTGGGGCTCGATCGCGCTGGTCACCTTCACCGCCGCGGTCGGCATCATGGCTCTCGCCGGCGCATTTCAGGGCTGGCTGTTCAGGAAGACGCCGCTCTACGAGCGCGGCATGCTGCTGGTGGCGGGAGTGCTGCTGGTCTATCCGAAGACCTTGTTCGACGTCATCGGCTTCGCGCTCGTCGTGGCGGTGCTGCTCTCGCAATGGCTGAGAAAGAAGGAAGCCTGACCCAGCCCTGGGCGGAAGACGTGCACCGCGAGCTGGTCCGGGCCGGCGTGCGCCTGGTCGGCTACGTGCCCGACGCCGGCCACAAGCGGCTGATCGAGCTGTGCCTCGCCGACAAGTCGATGCGCACGGTGGTGATGACCACCGAGGAGGAAGGCATCGGCCTCGCCGCCGGCGCCTGGCTCGGCGGCGCGAGGAGCGTGATGCTCACGCAGTCGAGCGGCGTCGGCAACATCGTCAACGTGCTCGGCATCCTGAAGACCTGCCGCTTTCCGCTAGCCATGGTCA
>DASUZH010000622.1:0-2618 GCA_036376975.1 Burkholderiales bacterium
ATCCCGACCGACGGCCGTCGAAGACGACACCGGCCAGCTCGCTCAGCTTCTTGAGAGGAGCGTTCACGCGGCGTCCTACTTCTTGGGCTCGTCGTCCAGTTTGAACTCGAGCGGCACGTCGTCCGCCGGCTTCGGCTTGGACGGGGTGAACTCGAGCGGCGCATCAGCCGGCACCGGCTTCGCAGCCGCGGGCGCAGCAGCCGGCACCGGCTTCGCCGCCGCGGGCGCAGCCGCCGCGGTGCCAGGCTTGGCCGCACCTGCCGCAGGGGTGAACTCGAGCGGCGCATCAGCCGGCGCCGGCTTCGCCGCCGCGGGCGCAGCAGCCGCGGCGCCAGGCTTGGCCGCGCCTGCCGCAGGGGTGGCGGGCGCAGCCGGCGCAGGTTGCGTGTAGGACTGCTTCGGCTTCGGCGCGTTCGGGTTGGCGAGGCTCTTCATCATGTCCGCGTCGCGCTTCTCTTTCGCCGCCTTGGCCTGGTCCTTGTCATAGCGCTTCGCCGCGTCGTCGCACTCCTTGCACATGAAGACGCCGCCCTTCTTCTGCGGCACGGCGTGCGTCGCGCAGAGCGGCTGCTCGCAGGTGGCGCACTTGGTGACCGACTTCAGGCCGCACGGCTTTTTCTTGAACAGTCCGGCTTCGATGGTGCAGGGTTCATTCATGTGGTGGGCAGTCCATGTAGGCGCAGAAAAGACAGTTTGTCCCAATACCCCCTCTGGAACACGATCTTTCCGCCAATGACGTGAAAAAAGCCGCAACCCCTCAACCCCAGCGGGTCGCGCCATTCGAGGATCGCCCATTCGCCGTCTTCGAACAGGTTCTCGACGATGCACTGCATGTCCGTCTTCGCGAACTCTCTGCTGAACATCTCGTGGATGGCGTCGCGGCCTTCGACCGGCTGCTCCGCCACCTGGTGGTTCACCGCGCCGTCGCTGTAGAACGCCGCCAGCGCCGCGGCGTCGGCACGGTTGAAGGTGTCGACCCAGGCGCGCACCGTCTGCTTGGGCGTCATGCGAAGGTCAGCTCGAAGTTGCCGAGCGCGTCGACGCGCAGGCGCGATTTCGGATGCACCACGACCGTGGTGTCCGAGGTCTCGACGATGGCCGGGCCCTTGACGACATTGCCGATGGCGAGCTTCTCCCCGTCGTAGACCGGCGTCTTGCGCGCGCTCGCCCACTGGATGGTCCGCGGCTTGCGGACCGCGTCGCGCGGGATCCGGGTTGACAGGCTCTTCGCTTTCAGCAGCTTCGGCCGCGGCGTGAGCGCGCGTGCGCGCAGCCTGCACACCACGACCTCGAGCTGGGCGCCGTGCAGGGCCGAGCCCCTGCCGTAGAGCTTCTCGTAGCGCGTGACAAAATCCCGCCTCACCCGCGCCTCGGAACCGGAGGAGAGCCGCTCCTCGGCCAGGGCGACTTCCACCTCGTTGATCTGGCCGCGGTGGCGCACGTCGAGCGAGAACTCGAAGCGCTGGCGGGCGGCGGCGATGCCTTCCTCGGTCATCAGATTTCTGGCTTTTTGCTCCAGCGCGGCGATTATCCTGTTGACCCGCGCCGCGTCGATCGGCGTCTGCATGATCTCGGTGTGCTCGAAGATGTGCAGCACGTCGGCCGCGGCGGCGCCGAAGGCGCACCAGGTCGACGCCGCCTTGCGCTGCGGCACGATGATCTTCCTCACGCCGAGCTCGGCGGCGAACACCCCGGCGTGCGCCGGCCCGGCGCCGCCGAACGCGAACAGCACGAAGTCGCGCGGGTCGAAGCCCTTCTCGACCGTCACCTTGCGGATCACGTCGGCCATGTTCAGCTCGACGATGCGGCACACGCCGGCCGCGGTCTCGAGGGGCGTCAGCCCGATTTTCTTGCCGAGTTCTTCTATCGCGGAGAAAGCGGCCTGGCGGTCCAGCTTCATCCGCCCGCCGGCGAAGTTGTCCGGGTCCAGGTAGCCGAGCACCAGCTGCGCGTCGGTCACCGTCGGCACCTTGCCGCCGCGGCGGTAGCACACCGGGCCGGGGAAGGCGCCCGCGCTGTCGGGCCCGACGGTCAGGGTGCGGGTGTCGGGATTGGCGCGCACCAGGCTGCCGCCGCCGGCGCCGATCGCCTGCAGGTCGACCTTGGGCAGGAAGTACTCGTACTGGTCGGTGTTGCTGACGAAGGAGTAGGCCGGCTTGCCGTCGTAGATGATCGAGACGTCGAACGAGGTGCCGCCCATGTCGGTGGTGATGATGTTCTTCTCGCCCATCGCCGCGCCGAGGAACATCGAGGCGGTGACGCCGGCCACCGGGCCTGAGTCGAGCGTCAGCAGCGGCGCCTCGCCGGCGCGCGCCACCGGCACCGTGCCGCCGCCGCACTGGGCGATCTGCAGGCCGTGGCCGTAGCCCAGGTCGACCAGCGAGCTGTCCAGCTTCTTCAGGTAGCCGGTCATCACCGGCCCGAGGTAGGCATTGAGCGCCGTGGCGGTAACCCGCTCGTACTCGCCCCACTTGGGCGCGATGTCGACCGAGCAGGTGACGAACAGGCCGGGCTGGATCTGCTCCACCATCTGCTTGACGCGCAGCTCGTGCTTCGCGTTGCGGAAGGACCAGAGGAAGCAGACGGCGATCGCCTGCACGCCCTCGGCGACCAGCTCG
>DASUZH010000623.1:0-3422 GCA_036376975.1 Burkholderiales bacterium
GCCGGCGCGCCGCTGCGGCGCTCGCCGCCGCCTGCTTCGCGGCCGGGCTGGCGACGGTGTTCTCCTTCAATCTGCTTGCGCACTGGCGGCCGACGCCGTTCGACGCCATCGACCACCTGACCTCGAACGCGATGCTGCCGCTTGGCGGCCTGGCGCTGGCGGTGTTTGCCGGCTGGGTGCTGCCGCGCTCGCTGCTCGCGCAAGAGCTCGGGCTCGGGCCGCGCGCCGCCACGGCGCTCGGCGTGGCGCTGCGCTGGGTGGTCCCGGCGCTGATCGTCGCGGTCGCCGCCGGGCCGCTCGCGCTGCCATGAAAAGAAAAAGCGCGGCCGATGCCGCGCTTGGAAGGCCCCGCCAGGAGAGGTGGAGGCGGGGCAGGAGAGCAGGGGCTAGGCGCGCGCGCCAAGGATCCTTTCCAGGCCGGCGGTATCGACGATGCGCACGTGCTTCTGCTGCACTTCGATCAGGCCTTCCTCCTGGAAGCGGGAGAACAGGCGGCTGACGGTCTCGAGCTTGAGGCCGAGGTAGCTGCCGAGCTCCTCGCGCGTCATGCGCAGGTGGAAGTCGGAGGCCGAGTAGCCGCGGCGCACGAAGCGCCGCGAGAGGTTCAGCAGGAAGGTGGCGAGGCGCTCCTCGGCGCGCATCGAGCCGAGCAGCATCATGACGCCGTGGTCGCGCACGATCTCGCGCGCCAGCACCGCGTGCAGGTGGCGGGCGAGCGCCGGGACTTCGCGCGCCATCTCCTCGACGCGCGCATAGGGCAGCACGCACACTTCGCTGTCCTCCAGGGCCACTGCGGAGCCGTTGTAGACGCCCGCGCCGAGGCCGTCGAGGCCCATCAGCTCGCCGCCCATGAAGAAGCCGCTCACCTGCTCGCGGCCCTCGCCGTCGACCAGGCTGGTCTTGAAGAAGCCGCTGCGCACGGCGTAGATCGCGCCGAATTCGGCGCCCGCCTGGTAGAGCGGCTCGCCGCGCTTCAGGCGGCGGCGCGCGTGGACCACGTTCTCGACCCGCGCCAGCTCCTCGGCGCACAGCGTGCCGGGCAGGCACAGCTCGCGCAGGTTGCAGCTCGAGCAGGTGACCTGGAATTTCGCCGGCTGCGGCATTCTCTGCGGCTCGACGGGCTTGATCGCGATGACGGTGGCCATGGCTTTCCTCAGTGTGCGAGCGCGGCCGCGCGCTGCGCGACCAGGTCGCGCACGCGTTCGAAGTCGCGGCTCTTGTCGAAGTAGCGCGCCGCGCCGAGGCGCTCGGCGAGCTGCTGGTAGGGGTACTCGGAGAAGTTCGACAGCATGTAGAACTCGACCGCGGGCAGGCGCGCGTGCAGCGCCCGCAGCACGTCGAAGCCGCTGCCTTCGGCGAGGTTGAGGTCGACCAGCACGATGTCCGGCTGCGCCTTGAGGATGCCGGCGATCGCGCCGGTCGCGGTGGTCGCTTCGCCGACCACCTGCGCGTTGGGCACGGCGCCGATCAGCTCGCGGATGCGCTGCAGGAGGGGGGCGGAGTCTTCGACCAGGAATACTTTTTTCATGCGACCAGTGTGGCCGCGCGCCGGCGCCGCGCCTATCGGCGGCGGCTGATAAACGGGGTAGGAATATTCCTACAGCAGCTTATGGTCGAGCGCGTAGCGCACCAGCTCGGCGGTGCTGCCGAGGCCGAGCTTGTCGAGGATGCGCGCCTTGTGCGTGCTCACGGTCTTCACCGAGAGGTGCAGCTTCTCGCCGATCTCGGTCGGCCCGAGCCCGCCGGCGAGCAGGCGCAGCACCTCGAACTCGCGATCGGAGAGGGCGTCGTGCGGCGATTTCTCGCCCGCCTGCAGCAGCGCGGCGGCGGCGGTCTCGGAGACGTGCACCCCGCCGGCCGCGATCTTGCGCAGGGCGCCGAGCAGCGCCTCGGCGGCGCTGTCCTTGTTCAGGTAGCCCGAGGCGCCGGCCTTCAGCGCGCGCGCCGCGTACTGCGGCTCGCCGTGCATCGACAGCACCAGGATGCGCAGGCCGGGCTTCTCGATCTTCAGCCGCTTGATCAGGTCGATGCCGGACAGGCCGGGCATCGACATGTCGAGCATCGCGACGTCGTACTCGCCCGATCTCGCCAGGGCGAGAGCCTCGTCGCCGGTGGCGGCCTCGGCGGCCACCTCGATGCCGCTGGCGGCGGCGAGGATGCGCTTGAGGCCGTCGCGCACGATCTTGTGGTCGTCGGCGATGAGCACGCGGATCATGCCGCCGCCTCGCGCCCGTGCA
Organism: Burkholderiales bacterium; assembly: GCA_036376975.1. Classification (GTDB taxonomy): domain Bacteria; phylum Pseudomonadota; class Gammaproteobacteria; order Burkholderiales; family SG8-39; genus SCGC-AG-212-J23. The sequence continues at coordinate 2,238 of DASUZH010000623.1, forward strand.
GCGGCACGCGCACCCGCACGCGGGTGCCGCCGCGCGGCGCGCGCTCGATGTCGACCGAGCCGCCGAGGTAGGCGATGCGCTCGCGCATGCCTTTCACGCCGAGCGAGCGCGCCTTGGCGAGGTCCCCGGGCGCGATGCCGCGGCCGTCGTCCTCGATCTCGAACTGCGCCTCGCCGCCGGAGGCCGCCAGGGTGGCCCACGCGCTGCGGGCGGCGGCGTGGCGCGCGATGTTGGTGAGCGATTCCTGGATCGCGCGGTAGAGCGCGGTGGCGACCGGCTTGGGCATCGCCTCGAGCGCCGCCGCGCCCGACACCTCCATGCGGCAGGCGATGCCGGAGCGGGCGGCGAAGTCCTCCACCAGCCAGCGCGCCGCGTCGGCCAGGCCGAGGTCGTCGAGCATCAGCGGGCGCAGGTCGGCCGAGATGCGGCGCGTCGCGGCGACGGTCTGGTCGAGCAGGCCGGACATCTCGGCGGCCTTCGCCTGCAGCTCGCCAGGCAGGCGCTCGCGCATCGAGGCGAGATCCATCTTCAGCGCGGTCAGCAGCTGGCCGAGCTCGTCGTGCAGCTCGCGCGCGATGCGCGTCTTCTCCTCCTCGCGCGCTTCCAGCACGCGCGCCGACAGGTCGCGCAGGTCGCGCTGCGACTGCAGGATGGCTTCCTCGGCGCGCCTGCGCAGCGTGACGTCGCGCAGGATCACGGTGTAGAAGCGCGCGCCGCCTTCGCCGACCTGCGAGATGGCGGCCTCGATCGGGAACTCCTCGCCGCTGTCCTGGCGCAGCGCCCACAGCGTGGTGACGTCGCCCATGCGGCGGCTGGTGACGCCGGTGCGGCCGAAAGCCTCGACGTGGCCGTGGTGCGCTTGCCGGAAGCGCTGCGGGATGAGCTGCGCCAGCGCGGCGCCGAGCGCCCTTTCGCGCGGCAGCCTGAACACCTGCTCGGCGGCGCGGTTGAACTGCACGATCTTCTGCCCGGTATCGACGGTGATGATGGCGTCCATCGCCGAGTCGACGATCGAGCCCAGGCGCGCCTCGCTCGCCTCGGAGCGCCGCTCGGCGACCAGCACCTCGCGCGCGGCGACGAAGATGCCGACGCCGATGACCAGCATGTCGCCGAGGATCACCGTGCCGAGCAGCCAGGGCGAGTCGGCGCCGCGGATGAAGGCATACGCGTTGATCGCCAGCAGGG
>DASUZH010000624.1:0-3759 GCA_036376975.1 Burkholderiales bacterium
AGTCACCGGCCGAAACTCCGCGTACCGGGCTAGCCCAGCGCGGAGTAGCCTCCGTCCACCGGGATCGCCGTGCCGGTGACGAAGTCGGACGCCGGCGCGGCGAGAAACACGGCGATGCCGGCGAGGTCGGCCGGCTCGCCCCAGCGCCCGACCGGGGTGCGGGCGAGGACGCGCTCGTGCAGGCCGGTCAGTACCTCCTTCGCGCGCTGTGTCATCGCGGTGTCGATCCAGCCTGGTAGCACCGCGTTGACCTGGATGTTGTCCTTCGCCCAGGCGGCGGCAAGCGACTTGGTCAGCTGCACGATGCCGCCCTTGCTGGCGGCGTAGGGCGCGAGGTAGCCGCCGCCGAAGATCGACATCATCGAGCCGATGTTGACGATCTTGCCGCGGCCGGCCTTCTTCAGGTGCGGGTAGGCGGCCTGCGAGGCGACGAAGGCGCTGGTCAGGTTGGTGTCCATCACCGTGCGCCACTCCTCGAGCTTCAGGTCCTGCGGCGGCTTGCGGATGTTCATGCCGGCGTTGTTGATCAGGATGTCGAGTCGGCCGAGCTGGGCGGCGGCGTCGTCGACCACCGCGCGGCACTGCTTCTCGTCTGTCAGGTCGCCTTTGAGCGCGATGCTGCCCTTTCCGAGCGAGGGCAGGGCTGCGGCGTTCTTCGCTGCGTCGCGACCGACGATCGCCACCGTGGCGCCCGCCGCCGCCAGGCCGCGCGCCATGCCGAGGCCGATGCCGCCGTTGCCGCCGGTGACCAGGGCAACCTTTCCCTTCAGATCGAACATGAGATTAGTTGACAAAAGCAAGTAGTTGGAAGATGGTAGGGCGATGCAGGTCGATGCCGTCCGCCGCTTCAGCCGATTCTACACACGCCGCGTCGGCGCGCTGCGCGCGGGGTTGCTCGGCAGCCCCTATCCGCTGCCCGAGGCGCGCCTCATCTATGAGCTGGGGAGCCGCGGCACCTGTAGCGCGACTGAGCTGGGGCGCGACCTCGATCTCGACGCCGGCTACCTCAGCCGCCTGCTGCAATCGCTCAAGCGGCGCGGCCTGCTCGCGGCGCGGCGCGCGGCGGACGATGCGCGCAGGAGCGAGTTGACGCTGACCGCCAAGGGCCGCAAGGCCTACGCGCAGCTCGATTCGCGCTCGCGCGAGGAGGCGGCGGGCATGCTGGGCAGCCTGGCCGGCGGCGAGCGCGAGCGGCTGGTGGGCGCAATGCGCACGGTCGAGAGCCTGCTTGAAAAGGAATCTTCAGTTGAAAAACATCAAATCTCCTTGCGCGCGCACCGGCCCGGGGACATCGGCTGGGTGGTGAGCCGCCACGGCGCGCTCTATGCGGCGGAGTACGGCTGGGACGAGCGCTTCGAGGCGCTGGTGGCGGAGATCGCCGCCCGCTTCATCCAGGAGTTCAATCCTGCGCGCGAGCGCTGCTGGATCGCGGAGGTGGATGGCGAGCCGGCCGGTTGTGTTTTTCTTGTTGAAGAATCCACTACGACTGCGAAGTTGCGCCTCCTGATCGTAGAGCCTCGCGCGCGCGGCCACGGCCTGGGGCGCCGCCTGGTGCGCGAATGCATCGCCTTCGCCCGCGAAAAGGGCTACCGCAAGCTCGTGCTATGGACGCAGTCGAACCTCGCCGCGGCGCGCGCGATCTACAAGAGCGAGGGCTTCAAGCTGTCGAAAACCGAGAAGCACGCGAGCTTCGGCATCAAGCTCACCGGCGAGTATTGGGAATTGAATCTTAAAAGCAGGGAATTGAAGCTCTAGGCTGCTTCGCGGAACTTCATCGAGCGGTTGCGCCCGGCTTGCTTGGCCGCGTACATGGCGCGGTCGGCGTGCGCGGCGAGCGCGTCGAGGCTGGCGCCGTCCTCCGGGAAGGTGGCGATGCCGATGCTCACGCTCGAGGTGATGCGCCGCTCGCCCATCTCGAGCGGCCGCGCCGCGATGGCGTTGCGGATCCGCTCGGCGACCTCGTAGGCGCCCTTGGAGGGCGTCTCCGGCAGCAGCACGATGAACTCGTCGCCGCCGTAGCGCGCGGCGACGTCGGTGAAGCGCAGCTCGGCCTGGATCGAAGTGGCGAGGTGCCGCAGCAGCCGGTTGCCGGCGTCGTGGCCGTAGCTGTCGTTCACCAGCTTCAGGTTGTCGGAGTCGATCATCAGCACGCTGGTGGCGCGGTTGTGGCGCATCGCCTGCGCGAACAGGCGGTTGGCGGCGATGGCGAAGCCGCGCGTGTTGAACATGCCGGTCAGCTCGTCGGTCTCCGACAGCAGCTTGGCGCGCTGCAGGCCGTAGCGGATGTCGGCCGAGAACATGGTGGTGATGTAGGCGACCAGCAGCACCGGCGCGAGCTGCGCGGCGAAGCCGGCGATGAAGCGCAGCGACAGCAGGTCGGCCGCGGACATCCCGCCGAGGTAGATGTAGCAGGCGGCGATCAGGGCGACGATCGACAGCGTGGTGAGCTTGCCGAGCGTCAGCGCGGCGGTGATCACCGGCAGCAGGTAGATGTTGAGCAGCGGCCCGGACAGGCCGTCGGTGAAGCGCAGCGTCCAGGTGACGAAGGCGACCATCCCCCAGGTCTCGATGGCGATTTTCCAGCGCGTCTCGCGCTTGTAGAAGTTCGCATAGCGGAAGCTCATCACCAGCGCGGCGTAGAAGAACAAGCCGGCCGACACCGCCGCCGCGGCCTCGGCGTCGTCGCGCTCGCCGCCGAACACCATGTAGAGCAGCACCAGGATCAGCAGCAGCCAGTGGATCTCGGCCACCGTGCGCGAGATGCCGCGCAGCTCTTCCTGCTCTATGGAAACGGGGGCGGGGGCGGACATTCTTGCGTGTATTATCCAACGCCATGGATTTGTCCGCCAAGGATTTGCGTGTCCTCGTCACGGCGGGCGCAGCGGGAATCGGGTTGCAGATCGCGAGGACTTTTCTCACACACGGCGCGCGCGTGCAGGTCTGCGACGTGGACGACAAGGCGCTTGCCGCGCTGCCGAAAGAGATCTTTCGCGTGCGCGCCGACGTCAGCAGCCTCGGCGACGTCGACCGCTTGTTCGAGGAAGTGAAGAACAACCTCGGCGGACTGGACGTATTGATCAACAACGCCGGCATCGCCGGCCCCACCGCCAGGGTCGAGGACATCCGGCCGGAGGAGTGGGACCGCTGCATCGCGGTCGACCTGAACGCCATGTTCTACGTCACGCGCAAGGCGATGCCGCTGATCAAGGCGGCGGGCGGCGGCAGCATCGTCAACCTGTCTTCGACCGCCGGGCGGCTCGGCTTTCCGCTGCGCTCGCCGTATGCGGCCGCCAAATGGGCGGTCGTCGGCTTCACCAAGACGCTGGCCGTCGAGGCCGGGCCGCAGAAAGTGCGGGTCAACTGCCTGCAGCCGGGCATGGTCGAAGGCGAGCGGCTCGACCGCGTCGTCGCGGCGAAGGCGAAGGCGGCGGGCAGGCCCGACAGCGAGGTGCATGCCGCGATGCTGGCCACGACCAGCCTGCGCTCCACGGTTTCCGCCCAGGATGTCGCCAACATGGCGCTGTTCCTCGCCACCGACGCCGGCAAGCACGTCACCGGCCAGGCGATCTCGGTGTGCGCCGACTTGCGCTACTACCCCGACTAGAATTGCCGTTTAGAGGAGGAGGAGATGGCCGCAGCACAAGGCAAGGTGATCATTACCTGCGCGGTGACCGGGGCGATCCATACGCCCACCATGTCGCCGCACCTGCCGATCACGCCCGACGAGATCGCCGAGGCGGCGATCGGCGCGGCGCAGGC
>DASUZH010000625.1:0-3659 GCA_036376975.1 Burkholderiales bacterium
ACCATGTCGCCGTTCGCCGCCTGGCTCATCACGCAGATGGACTGGCGCAGCGCGCAGGTCGTGATCGCCGTGCTGGTATGGGCCACGCTGGTGCCGGCGGCGCTGCTCGCGCGGCGGCCGCCGGCGGCGCAAGGCGCGGCGGAGCAGGCGGCCGAAGGCCCGCCGATGCGGCTGCGCGAAGCATTCGTCTCGTTCCCGTTCATCGTTCTCGCGCTTACCTTCTTCGCCTGCTGCGCGGCGCACGCCGGACCGATCTTCCATACCGTCACGTATGCGATGACCTGCGGGCTCGCGCCGCTCGCCGCGGTGACGGTGTACAGCGTCGAGGGCGTCGCGGGACTCGGCGGCCGCCTCGCGCTCGGCGTGCTCGCCGATCGCCTCGGCGTGAAGCGCGTGCTGATCGCCGGGCTGCTGATCCAGGCGGTCGCCGCAGGCCTGTTCGTATTCGCCTCGCGGCTCGGCGAGTTCTACGCCGTCGCCGCCGTGTTCGGCTTCGCCTACGGCGGCGTGATGCCGCTGTACGCGGTGCTCGCGCGCGAGTACTTCGGCCAGCGCATCCTCGGCGCGGTGTTCGGCGCCGCCGCCATGGTGTCGAGCCTCGGCATGGCGCTCGGCCCGGTCGTCGGCGGCTGGATCTACGACACGTTCGGCCGCTACGCGCCGATGTACATCGGCTCTGCCGTCATCGGCCTCGGCGCCGTCGCAATGGCACTCGCTTTCCCTCCCTTTCCCAGGGAGTCACTCAAGCTGAAGGAGGCTGCAACATGAAGATTCCGCAAGGCATGCATACCGTCACCCCGCACCTGATCTGCGCCGGCGCGGCGCAGGCGATCGAGTTCTACAAGCAGGCGTTCGGCGCAATCGAAGAAGCGCGCCTGCCCGGGCCGGACGGCCGGCTGATGCACGCGTCGGTAAAGATCGGCGACTCGCAGGTGATGCTGGTCGACGAGATGCCCGAGTGGGGCGCGCTCGGCCCGAAGTCGCTCAAGGGCTCGCCGGTCACCATCCATCTCATCGTCGACGACGTCGACAGCTTCGTCGCGCGCGCGGTGAAAGCCGGCGCGAAAGTCACCATGCCGGTGGAGGACCAGTTCTGGGGCGACCGCTACGGCAAGCTGGAGGACCCGTTCGGCCACCACTGGTCGGTCGCCACGCCGGTGCGCGAAGTCAGCATGGAAGAGGCGCAGAAGGCCATGCAGCAGATGGCGAAATCGATGCAGAAGCCCGAGTGCAAATGAGCCAGAAGAAGACCTACCGCGGCAGCTGCCACTGCGGCGCCGTGCGCTTCGAGGCCGAGCTCGACCTCGCCGCCGGCACGGCGAAGTGCAACTGCTCGATCTGCCTCAAGACGCGGTCCTGGATGGCTTTCGTGCCCGAGGCCTCGGTCCGGCTGCTCGCCGGCGAGGGGGAATTGCGCGACTACACGTTCGGAAAGAAGACCATCCACCACCGCTTCTGCGGGCAGTGCGGGGTGAGGCCCTTTTCGCAAGCCGCCGATCCGCAGGGCAACCGCATGTACGCCCTCAAGGTGAACTGCCTGGACGGCGTCGAGCCGCGCGAGCTGGCCGGGGCGCCGGTGAAATACATGAACATGCTGCACGACGACTTCAAGTCGTCGCCGGAAGAGACAAGGCATCTATGAGCTACATCGACATCAAGCCGGAGCCGAAGCGGGTGCGGGTAAAGGTCCGCGGCGAGAACATCGCCGACACGGCTGAGGCGCTGGCCCTCAAGGAGGGCAGCTACCCGGTCGTCTACTACATCCCGCGCAAGGACGTGAAGATGGACCGCCTGGAGCGCACCACGCATTCGACGCACTGCCCGCACAAGGGCGACGCATCCTATTTCTCGATCAAGGGCGGTCCCGCGAACGCGGTGTGGAGCTACGAACGGCCCAAGGACGGAGTCGCGCCGATCAAGGATCACCTCGCGTTCTATCCGGACAAGGTCGACGCGATCGAGAAGGCGGGCTGAACCATGTGCCTGCAATGCATCGAGGTGCTGAAGCGCGCCCTTGCGGTTGCGAACGCGAAGCGCCGGCCCGCGGCGCGCGCGGCCAGGCGGGGCGCAAAAGCAATATCATCCGGGCGGTGGCGCGCCCGCAACGCGCCCGCCCACCTCTGAAGGACGCTTGCTCCTCTCCATCTCGAACCTGACCAAGACGTACGCCTCGGGGCTGCAGGCCCTGAAGCGCATCGATCTGCAGATCCGCAAGGGCGAGATCTTCGCCCTGCTCGGGCCCAACGGCGCCGGCAAGACCACGCTGATCAGCATCGTCTGCGGCATCGTCAGGGCGAGCTCGGGCAGCGTGCTGGTCGACGGCCGCGACATCGTGCGCGACTACCGGCTGACGCGCGCCAGGATCGGCCTGGTGCCCCAGGAGCTGCACACCGACATGTTCGAGACGGTCTGGGGCACCGTGCGCTTCAGCCGCGGGCTGTTCGGGCGGCCGCCGGATGCCGCGCACCTGGAGAAGGTGCTGCGCGAGCTGTCGCTGTGGGAGAAGCGCAACGACAAGATCATGACGCTGTCCGGCGGCATGAAGCGCCGCGTGCTGATCGCCAAGGCGCTGGCGCACGAGCCGGAGGTGCTGTTCCTCGACGAGCCGACCGCGGGCGTCGACGTCGAGCTGCGCCGCGACATGTGGGCGCTGGTGCGCCGGCTGCGCGCCGGCGGCGTCACCATCATCCTCACCACGCACTACATCGACGAGGCCGAGGAGATCGCCGACCGCGTCGGGGTGATCAACAAGGGCGAGCTGGTGCTGGTCGAGGAAAAGACCGCGCTGATGAAGAAGCTCGGCAGGAAGCAGCTCACCCTGCACCTGCAGGAGCCGATGGCCGAGATCCCCGCCGCGCTCGCCGGCTGGAAGCTGGCGCTGAAGAACGGCGGCGGCGACCTGGAATACAGCTTCGACGCGCACGAGGAGAGCACCGGCATCCCGGCGCTGCTGCGGCGCCTGGGCGAGCTCGGCATCGCCTTCAAGGACCTCAACACCCGGCAGACCTCGCTCGAGGAGATCTTCATCGACCTGGTGCACCAGAAATGAACCGCCACGCGCTCGCCGCGATCTACCGCTTCGAGATGGCGCGCTTCCGGCGCACGATGTGGCAGAGCCTGGCCACGCCGGTGATCACCACCTCGCTGTACTTCGTGGTGTTCGGCGCCGCCATCGGCTCGCGCATGGGCGAGCTCGACGGCGTGCCGTACGGCGCCTTCATCGTGCCCGGGCTGATCATGCTGTCGCTGTTCACCGAGAGCCTGTCCAACGCCTCGTTCGGCATCTACCTGCCTAAATTTACCGGCACGATCTACGAGGTGCTGTCGGCGCCGGTGTCGGCCTTCGAGCTGGTGCTGGCCTACGTCGGCGCGGCGGCGACCAAGTCGATGATCCTCGGCCTGGTGATCCTCGCCACCGCCAACCTGTTCGTGCCGGTCACCATCAGCCATCCGCTGTGGATGGTCGCCTTCCTGGTGCTGACCGCCACCACCTTCTGCCTGTTCGGCTTCATTCTCAGCATCTGGGCCAACTGCTTCGAGCAGCTGCAGTTCATCCCGATGCTGGTGATCACGCCGCTCACCTTCCTCGGCGGCGCGTTCTACTCGATCGACATGCTGCCGCCGGCCTGGCGCACCTTCAGCCTGTTCAACCCGGTGGT
>DASUZH010000626.1:0-6743 GCA_036376975.1 Burkholderiales bacterium
GGACGAACGGCGGCAGCGCGATCAGGAGGATCACCGCGACGCCCCAGAGAAGGAGTTTCTTCTTCATCCGCGGGCGGGAAACAGCCCTTGCGGCCGGAAGGCGAGCACCACCGCCATCAGGAGGTAGATCAGCATCGAGGCGAGGGCGGGCCCGGCCGCTTCGGCGGCGGGCGGCGAGATGACGGTGCCGAGCAGCGGCTTGAGGAACGCGCGGCCGAGCGTGTCGACCACGCCGACGATCACCGCGCCGACCAGCGCGCCGCGGATCGAGCCGATGCCGCCGATCACGATCACCACGAAGACCTGGATCAGGATCAGCTCGCCCATGCCGGGCTGCACGGCGTAGATCGGCCCCGCCATCAGCCCGGCCAGTCCGGCGAGCGCCGCGCCGACGCCGAACACCACCGTATAGAGCAGCTTGATGTTGACGCCGAGCGCCGCCACCATCGCGCGGTTGGAGGCGCCCGCGCGCACCAGCATGCCGAGCCGCGTGCGCGTGACTACGTACCACAGGGCGACCGCGGTCAGCAGCCCGATCACCAGGATCGCCATGCGATAGACCGGATAGCGCGAGCCGGTGAACAGGTCGATGTGGCCCTGCAGCCAGACCGGCAGCGACGCGTACTGCGCGCCGCGCCCCCAGATGATCGAGATCAGCTCGTTGAAGAACAGGATCAGGCCGAAGGTGGCGAGCACCTGGTCGAGGTGGTCGCGGTTGTAGAGCGCGCGCAGCGCCACGACCTCGACCGCCATGCCGATGACCAGGGTGCCGAGCAGGGCGAGGGCGACGCCGGCGAGGTAGTTGCCGGTCCAGGCGGTGAGCGCCACCGCCAGGTAGGCGCCGACCATGTAGAGCGAGCCGTGCGCCAGGTTCACCATGTTCATGATGCCCAGCACCAGCGTCAGGCCGGCGGCCATCAGGAACAGCATCACGCCGTACTGAAGGCCGTTCAGCAGCTGCTCGAAAACCAGTCCCCAGGTCATCGCAAAAAAAAGGGCGCTGTTACGCGCCCTTTTTCTCCGTCAGTTCCTGCCTACCATTTCATCTTGCAGTCTTGGTAGTAGGCGTCCTTGTGCTTCTCGAACGCCTTGGTGAGGATCCTCATCTCGGCGCCGTCCTGGCCGCCCTTCACCGCCTGCAGCAGGTAGAAGTCCTGGATCGGGTGGTGGTTGGTGTTGAACTGGAACTTGCCGCGCACCGAGCTGTAGTTCGCCTTGCGCATTTCTCTTACTAACGCCTTGGTGTCCTTCAGGTTGCCCTTGGTGCCGCGCACCGCCGAGTCGATCAGCATGATCGCGTCGTAGCTCTGCGCGCCGTAGAACGAGGGCGTGTAGCCGAACTTCTTGCGCATGTCGGCGACGTACTTCTCGCTGGTCGGGTTCTTCAGGTCGGGGCTCCAGAAGCGCGCCTCGTACTGTCCGATCGCCGACTCCTTCAGCGCCGGCAGGGTGGTCTCGTCCACCGTGAACACGGTGTAGAGCGGGATCTGGTCGCGCAGGCCGGCCTGGGTGTATTGCTTGACGAACTGGATGCCCATGCCGCCCGGGTAGAACGCAAACACCGCCTTCGGGTTCTTCGCGCGCAGCTGGCTGATCTCGGCCTGGTAGTCCTGCTGCTGGAACTTGGTGTAGACCTCCTCGACGATGCGGCCCTTGTAGTAGCGCTTGAGGCCCGCCACCATGTCCTTTCCGGCCTGGTAGTTCGGCGCGAGGACGTAGATGTCGTTGATGCCCTTGTCCTGCAGGTACTTGCCCATCGCCTCGGGCGACTGGTCGTTGTTCCAGGAGGCCGAGAAATACAGCTCGTTGCACGCGCTGCCGGCGAGCGGGCTGGCGCCGGCGTTGGCGCCGACCATGATCTTGCCGGCGCCGGTGACCACCGGCACCACCGCCATCATCACGTTCGACCAGATGATGCCGGCCATGAAGTCGACCTGGTGCTTCTTCAGCATCTCCTCGGCCAGCTGCACGCCGACCTCGGGCTTGAACTGGTCGTCGCCGTAGAACACCTCGACTTCCATCCCGCCCATCTTGCGGCCGAGCTGGTCGAGGGCGACCTCGACCGAGTCCTTCATGTGCTTGCCGATGATGGCCGGCGGGCCGCTCATGGTCGAGATGAAGCCGATCTTGACCTTCTGCTGGGCTTGCGCGGGCGCGGCGAGCGCGAGCGCGGCGGCGAGCGCCACGGCGGCGCGGAACGGGTTGATCACGATGTCCTCCTCCAGAAATATAGTGCAATGAATCCGCAGCGAAATCAGTCTAGAGGAGCAGCCCCGGTCCATGCAAGGGCCGGCTGGCGGGATGCAGTAGGATGCAGCGGTGCTCACACTCGAGGCCGTCAGCAAGCGCTTCGGCGGACGCACCGTCCTCGACCGCGTCTCGCTCCGCCTCGGCGCCGGCGAGTACGTCGCCATCGTCGGCGAATCGGGCATCGGCAAGTCCACGCTGCTGAACGTCATCGCCGGGCTGGAGCCGGTCGACGCCGGGAAAATCCTGTTTGGCCAAAAGGAGATAACCGCCATGGCGGACGACGCGCTGGCGCTCCTGCGGCGCGACAGCTTCGGCTTCGTGTTCCAGGCGTTCCACGTCCTGCCGCACCTCACGGTGGAGGAGAACGTGGCCCTGCCGCTGCTCCTGAGGGGAAGCGTCGACCGCCGGAAGGCGAGGGACATGCTGGCGGCGGTCGGGCTGGCCGGGCGCGAGGCGAGCGCGCCGCGCGAGCTGTCGGGCGGCGAGCTGCAGCGCGTGGCGATCGCCCGCGCGCTGGTCGCCGAGCCGGCGCTGGTGCTGGCCGACGAGCCGACCGGCAACCTCGACGCCGAGAATGCCCGTCAGGTGCTGGGCCTGATCAGGGATCTGGTGAAGGAAGCCGGCTCCGCCGCGATCCTCGCCACCCACTCGGCGCAGGCGGCCGCCGGCTGCGACCGCGCTTACTGCCTGACCGGCGAGGGGCTTTCCGCGCTTTCCTGACTCGGCCGGCGTCGCTCGACCATTCTCACCACGCCCGGATCGCCGGTCCGCCTCGCGATGTGGTGCAGGTCGCCGTTGATGAGGATCAGGTAGTCAACCACCCGGCGGACCCTCGCGTCGCCTTCCGCATCGTCGTCGAAGTGGTCGAAGCTGAGGAAGCCGTTGGCCGTCAGCGCCAGGACCGCGCGGTCGATGGCCTCGATCGCGACCTCCGTCAGGTCGTACGCGCCAGGCGAATGCACCACCAGGATCGGCACCTTGCGGTAGCGGGCGTGCAGGCGGATGTCGCTGATCAGCGTGAAGATCTGGGCATCGTCGAAGTGCACGCCGACCACGACCATCCCGAAGCGGTCGTTCTCGAGGTGGCGCGCGGCTTCGGGGCGGTTGGTCGCGAAGATCAGCTCATGCCCCGAAAGGATGCGCGTCAGGCGCTCGACGGTTTCCGGCACGACGCACAGGAGAATCCTGGTTCGCGGCGGCGGTGAATAGGTCATGGGCTCTCCCTCTCTAAGGGGCCGGGAGGGAGCCGCCGCAAGATTTGTGCCGCGCTACTGCCTGACGGGCGAGGGGCTTTCCTTGCTCGGCTGGGCGCGTGACGCCGCGGCGGTGTGTTCCAGCAGCGTGTCGAGCGACGCGCAGATGCGCGCCAGGTCCGCGCCGATGGCTTCCGCCGCCTTGCGGCCGTTGGCGTCGAGCCCGGGGGCGTGGCCGAGGGCTTCGAGCGCGCTGCGCGCGGCGCCGAGCTCGTCGCACGCGGCGGTCAGCTTGTGCAGCGGGCCGAGGTCGGTGATGAGCAGCGTCAGGTAGCCGTCGGCGAACGCGGCCAGCGCAATGCGCGCCAGGAACGGCGTGCCGTCGTCGCGCACGAAGGTCACATCGATGCCCGAATTGCGCGCCGCCACCAGCAGGAAGCTGCTCAGGCGGGCCCGGTCCGGCGCGGTGACGTAGGCCTCGAGGGGCGCGGCGAACAGCTTCGAGATCGGCACGCCGATCGTGTCGGCGAAGCGCTGGTTGGCGAACAGCACGTCGCCGCTCACCGATACGGTGACCGCGCCCTGCTGCATGCGCTCGACCACTTGGCGGTAGCGCTGGTAGGCGCCGGCGAGCAGCAGCACGCGGCGGCTGTCCTCGCCCTGGCCGACGACGAATGCGTCGACCTCGCCGCTGGTGATGGCGCGGCGCATGTCCTCGGCTTCCTCCAGGCGCTGCTTGAGCGCGGCGATCTCGGCGTCGAGGCGGGCGGGGTCGGCGGTGCGGTTCATGGCGTGGTCTTTCGCGGTCTCAGGTGCGCGGGCGCAGCTGCAGGCCGACCAGCGCGCGCTCGGTATTGGACAGGTCGCCGATGATCTTGCGCAGCGGCGCCGGGATCTTGCGCACCAGGGTGGGGATGGCGATGATCTCGTCCTCCTTCGCCAGGCGCGGGTTCTTCATCAGGTCGACCACTTCGATCGAGTAGTTGCCGGCGAGGTGCTCCTCGCACACCTTCTTCAGGTTGGCGAGCGCCGCGACAGACTTCGGCGTCTGGCCGGCCGTGTACAGCCTCAATTCCCACTTCTCCGTGGTGTCGTTCATTTCCTTTTCCTTGCAGGGGGAGCTGCTTCGCTGTGATCTGCGCCGCGTCGCTTGCCCGCGGCGTCGCGGGCGTCGGCGATCACGCGCTCGCGTACTTGGGTTTCCTTGGCGATCTGCGCTTCCTCCTCCTCGGTCGCCTTGAACTCGGCGCGCAGGGAAGCGATCTGTGCCTCGAGCGCTAGGCGCCGGCGCTCGAGGTCGCGCTGCTTGCGCGAGGTTTCTTCGCTGCGCTCGATCTGCGCCGCCCTCTCGCGCGCTTCCTGCGCGGCGCGCATCGAGCCTGTCAGCACGCCCTCCGGGCCGATGTACACGTCCTCGAGCTGGATGCCCTCCGGCGTCAGCAGGTACTCGCGGATCTGGTTGGAGTGCTTCATGCCGCGCGATTTCAGGATGTAGATGCCCTTGTTGCGCTCGCCGCCGAGCTCGATGTCGCGCAGCAGGATCCAGGTATCGATCAGCGAGGAGACGCCGAGGTCGGTGTTTTCCAGCGCCGCGCCGCCGACGCCGCCCGAGCTCAGGTGGGTGAACATGGCGGTCGCCTGCCGCGACTTCAGGTAGTCGGTCAGCCGCAGCAGCATGGTCAGCGCGTCCTGCGCGCTGCCGGCGTTGACGAAATTGCTGATCGGATCGACCACCACCACCGTGGGCTCGAATTCCTCGACCATCTTGTGCATCTGCACCAGGTGCATCTCGAGGCCGTGCAGGGTGGGGCGGGAGGCGTGCAGCTTGAGCAGGCCCTTCTTCGCGTGCGGCTCGAGGTCGATGCCGACGCTCTTCATGTTGCGCATCAGCTGGCTGGGCGACTCCTCGAAGGCGAGGTACAGGCAGCGCTCGCCGCGGTTGCAGGTCTCGGCCGCGAAGTGCGCCGCCAGGCTGGTCTTGCCGGTGCCGGCGGTGCCCGAGATCAGGATCGAGGAGCCGCGGTAGAAGCCCTTGCCGCCGAGCATGCTGTCGAGCCGCGGTATGCCGCTCGAGATGCGCTCGCTGCTCACCTTGTGGTCGAGGCCGAGGCTGGAGAGCGGCAGCACCGAGAAGCCGTCCTCGTCGATGAGGAACGGATACTCGTTGGTGCCGTGCGTCGTGCCGCGGTACTTGACGATGCGCAGGCGGCGCGTCGAAATCTGGTCGATGACGCGGTGGTCGAGGAAGATCACGCAGTCGGAAACGTACTCTTCCAGCCCCTGGCGCGTGAGCTGGCCGTCGCCGCGCTCGCCGGTGATGACGGCGGTGACGCCCTTGTCCTTCAGCCAGCGGAACAGGCGCCGCAGCTCCGAGCGCAGCAGCGCGTGGTTGTCGAAGCCGCCGAACAGCGTCTCGATGGTGTCGAGCACGATGCGCTTGGCGCCGACCGAGTCGATCGCCAGGCCGAGGCGCAGGAACAGGCCCTCGAGGTCGTACTCGCCGGTCTCCTCGATCCCGGTGCGCTCGATGTGGATGTGGTCGATGGCGATCTTCTGCTGCTTCACCAGCGCGTCCAGGTCGAAGCCGAGAGAGCGCACGTTCTGCGCCAGCTCCTCGCCGGTCTCCTCGAAAGCGATGAACGCGCCGGGCTCGCCGTATTGCGTGGCGCCGCGGATCAGGAACTCCATCGCGAGCAGCGTCTTGCCGCAGCCGGCGCCGCCGCATACGAGGGTTGGTCTGCCCTTGGGGAGACCACCCAGGGTGATCTCGTCGAGACCTTCGATTCCGGTCGGGGCCTTCGGCAAAGCGCCGACATTCCGATCGCGGCGGGCGGGACGCTCCAGCTTCATTGGCGAGCAAAAAATGAGGGGAAGTAGTCAGGATGCTACAGACCGCTCCCACAAAGGTCTGTAGTTGAAACAGTGATATTCTCGTCAATCCACGCGGTTGAGCAGCGGCTCGCCGGCGAGCAGGCGCTTTGCGTTGTCCAGCGCCGCGGCCAGGCTGCGGTCGAGCGTTTCGCGGGTCAGCCAGGCGACGTGGGGCGCGCACACCACGTTGTGGTAGGCGAGCAGCGGATGGCCGGATTGCGCCGGCTCTTCGGCCAGCACGTCGACGCCGAGGGCGGCGAGGTGGCCGTCCTTCAGACATTGCACGAGCAGCGCCTCGTCCACCAGCCCGCCGCGTGCGGTGTTGATCAGGATCGAGCGGCGCTTCATCTTCCGTGGGTCGAGGAAGTTGCGTGTCTGCGGCGTGAGCGGCAGGTGGAGCGAGACGATGTCGGAGCGCGCGAGCAGGGC
>DASUZH010000627.1:0-3054 GCA_036376975.1 Burkholderiales bacterium
GGGTCAGACCCCCGTTTTTGGTTTTTCTTCTGGGGTCTGACCCCATTTTCTGCCGCGTCGTAGTTCGCCCTACCTTTCTGATTGGCATTCGGCGGCATCCCGCTCTCCTTCCCCCTTGTATAACAAGCCCCGGGAGCACCACCAAGCACGTGAAGGAGATCCACGCATGAACTGGGACCGCATCGAAGGCAACTGGAAGCAGGTGAAGGGCAAAGTGAAGGAGCAGTGGGGCAAGATCACCGACGACGACCTGGACCGCATCGCCGGCAAGCGCGACCAGCTGGTCGGCAAGATCCAGAACTCCTACGGCATCGGCAGGGACGAGGCCGAGAAGCAGCTGAAAGACTGGGAAACGCGCCAGCCCGACACTTACTGAGCGCGCTCATGAAGCAGCAGCAGTGGCAGGGCCTCGAGCGGCGCCAGTCGCTCGGGCCTTACACCGGCCAGGACCGCAGGCGCCCGCGGCCGGAGGGCTACCGCGACAACGGCACCCCCGGAGTGAACGCGGAAGAGCCGCGGACCGAGCAGGACGAGTCCGAACTGCACCGCACCCGCGCACCCCAGGGGTCTGACCCCGAATTTTCCTGGTTCTGCTCTTCGGGGTCTGACCCCGGTTTTTCGGCCCGGATGTGTTCCCATAGCGGGTGCACATCTGGGTCGACGCCGACGCCTGCCCGGCGGTCATCAAGGACATCCTCTACCGCGCCGCCGAGCGCACGCAGATCCCGATGACCCTGGTGGCGAACAAGCCCCTGCGCACGCCGCCCTCGCAGTTCATCCGCGCCCTGCAGGTGCCGCGCGGCATCGACGTCGCCGACAGCCGCATCGTGCGCGAGCTGCAGGCCGGCGACCTGGTCATCACCGCCGACATCCCGCTCGCCTCCGACGTCATCGCCAAGGGCGGCCACGCCCTCAACCCGCGCGGCGAGTTCTACACCCCGGAGAACATCCAGGAGCGCCTCGCCCTGCGCAACTACCTCGACGAGCTGCGCAGCGGCGGCGTGCAGACCGGCGGCCCCGCCGCCCTCGACAACACCGACCGCAAGCGCTTCGCCGACCAGCTCGACCGCTTCCTCGGCCGCCTCAGGAAAGAGAAGACTTCGGGATAGGACCGCGGGCCGGGTCGAGCCCTGCGTAGTCGATTGCGTCTTCCAGCCGCTCGTAGCGGTACGGCCCGAGGTGGTACGCGCCGCCGTCGAAGGTAATCCCGAGCACGGCCATCTGCCGGCGCTGTGCCTCGTCCTGCACCTCCACCGCCCGCGACGGCGGCAGCGAATCGTCCGCGTCGCACGCCGACGGCGCCACGCGCTGCTTCACTGCGTAGCCGAGCGCGTCTTCGAAGCGGTCGTAGCGGTACTTCGAGTACTGGTACTGCTGCCCCGACTGCGTGATCGAATGCTCCGCCATCAGGAGGGCTCTTTCTCCCGCCTCGTATGGCGCGCCGCGCGCCCTCGCGGCCGGCGGCGGAACCTGGAATTGCGCGCTCCTCGCGTTGGCTTCGAACCTTTGCTTCCGCAGCAGGTCGAGCTCGATCTCGAGCGCGTCGGCGAGGGAGATAGATTCGAGGTACTTCTCCTGGTTCCCGGACGTCCGCCAGGTACCCTGGTCGGACTCGGCCTTCGCGATGCGGGCCTGGATGTTTGCGATGTCTTGGTCGTAGCTCATGGACCACGGTGCGCCCTTTACCCGCCCGCGTCCACAACTATCGCCGCAGGGCCCTGCAGAGGGGCCTGCGGGTAAGATTCCGTCCATGAGCGGCGCCGAATACCGCGAGCAGGCCCTCAAGCTCTTCCCGCACGTGTGCGGCCGCTGCGCGCGCGAATTCTCCGGCCTGCGCCTGCGCGAGCTCACCGTGCACCACAAGAACGGCGACCACGACGACAACCCGCCGGACGGCAGCAACTGGGAGCTGCTCTGCATCTACTGCCACGAGAACGAGCACGCCCGCATGGAAGACCACCGCGCCGGCGGCGGCGCCGCGTCGTCGCAGCCCGCGCCCGCCAAGCACCGCGCGTTTGCGGGCCTCGATAAACTGATCAAGAAAGGAGACACCAAGAAATGATCCACGTAATCGCACTCATCACCGCCAAGCCCGGCAAGCGCGAGGAAATCCTCAAGCACTTCCGCGCCAACGTCCCCGCCGTCCGCGCCGAGAAGGGCTGCATCGAGTACGGCGCCACCGTCGACGCCGAGAATGCGCTGCCGTTCCAGACCAAGTACGGCGCGGACACCTTCGTGGTGGTCGAGAAGTGGGAGAGCATGGACGCGCTTAAGGCTCACGCCGCCGCTCCGCACATGGCCGCCTACGGCGCGAAGACGAAGGAAATGATCGCGAGCCGCGTCATCCACATCCTGTCGCCGACCTAGAAAAGAAATTTATATGCCTTGACTTGCAGCGCGTAAGCGCGCACCGTGCAGCGTGTCCCGGAAGTAACCCTTCAGCGCCGCCGGCTCCCGCCGGCTACCCGTCAGCACCTCTCCCGCAGCACAGCAAACCTGCAGGTCAACGCAATGCGAAGGAAGCACCATGAACTGGAACACGATCGAATCCGGCTGGACCCAATACAAGGGCAAGGCGAAAGAGCAGTGGAGCAAGCTCTCCGATGAACAAATCGAAGGCACGGCCGGCAAGCGCGACGACCTCGCGATGCGCGTGCAGGAAGCCTACTCCGTGAGCAAGGACGAGGCGCACCGCCAGATCGGCGAGTGGCAGGCGAAGCAGGAAGAGAAGCCGGCCGCCAAGCAGGCCTAGGTTCAGGAGCCAGGAGCGGCAGGGAGAAGAAGTCAGCAGCACCAGCCGTAGCCTGCTTCGGCGCCGCGCCCTAGGGCGCGGCGCTGTAGTTTTGGGCCTGCATTATGTCCTACACTAGAATCCGCTGATGCGCGTCCAAGTCGCCATCATCGGCGCCGGCCCGGCCGGCCTTCTGCTCGGCCAGCTCCTGCACAACGCCGGCATCGAGGCCATCGTCCTCGAGCAGCGCTCGAAGGAATACGTCCTCAACCGCATCCGCGCCGGCCTGCTCGAGCAGGGCACGGTCGAGCTCCTGCGCAGCG
>DASUZH010000628.1:0-2609 GCA_036376975.1 Burkholderiales bacterium
GGTGGAAGCCCTGCTCGCGCCCGATCGCGAAGGCTTCGCGCAGCGGATCGAGCGCCGCCGCGCCCTGCCCGCGGCGGCAGGCGGCGGCCGCCGACGCGGTGCGCACGGCGAACGCCAGCGCCGGCCGGCCGACGCGCGCGGCGATCGCTTCCGCGCTGAGCAGCTGCGCTTCGCAGCCGCGCCAGTCGCCACCCTCGGCCAGCGTCTCGGCGAGGCCGACGCGCGCCAGGCATTCGAACCACGGGATGCCGGTCTCCGACGCGGCGGCGCAGGCAAGCCGCGCCTCGCGCTGCGCGATGGCGGGGTCGCCTTCGAGCGTGGCCAGCCAGGCGCGCAGGTAGTGGATCAGCGCACGGTCGCCCCGGCGCAGCAACGCCTGCGCCGCCTCGAGCGCCTGCAGCTCGGCGCGCGCCGCATCCAGGCTGCCTTCGGCCAGCGCCACCGCCGCGGCGACCGTGCGCAGCCACGCGGCGAAGCCCTGCGCGCCCGAGCGGCGCAGCGTGTCAAGCTGGGCGACGCCGTCCGCAAAGCGTCCGCGCGCGAGCGCCGCCGTGGCGCAGGCTAGCGCCAGCTCGGCGGCCGTCTCGCTGTCGGGCGTCGCCTCCGCCAGCTCGCGGCGCGCGCGGTCCGACCAGGCGTCGAGCGCGGGATTGCCGGGGTCGCGCAGCAGGAGCGCGCCGAGCAGCACGGCGGTCGAGGCCGGATCGCTGCGGCCTTCCAGCAGCTCCGGCATGACGGCGATCCAGCCGTCGAGCGCGGCGAGGTCGTCGAACTCGAGGATCGCGGCGCGCATCGCGCCGCGGCAGCTCGCCGCCATGCCGGCGGCGTCCTTGGCGCGGCGAAAGCCGTCGAAGGCGCGCTCGAACAGGCGGCGGGCGACGCGCGGAGCGGTGCGGCTGCGGCACTCGCCGAGCGCCGACAGCAGCGCGGGCTCGGACTCGAGCACCGCCGCCGGCAGCAGGTCGAGCCAGCCCGCCAGCAGCTCGCTGCGGCCCTGCGCCAGCAGCGCGGGCGCCTGCTCCAGGGCGAGGCGCGCGACCTGCGGCCAGTCGCGCGTCTGCACCAGCAGCGTCACCGCGTCCTCGCCGTGCCCTGCAGCGTTGAGCAGCGCCGCCGCTTTCCTCAGGTGGGCGGCGCCGAGCGCCTCGGGCAGCTCCTGCGCGGCGCGGCTGCGCAGGAAATCGCGCAGCAGCGGGTGGAACTGGTAGACGCGCGCGTCTTCGATCAGCGCCTCGCTCACGAAATAGTCGTTGAGCGCCAGGTTGACCAGCAGGCGCGCCGCCTGCGGCTCGCCCGACAGCGCCTCGGCGACGCCGCCGGTCATGCGCGGCAGGCAGGCGACGCGCAGAAGGAAGCGCTGCGTCGTCGGCTCGAAGCGCGCGAAGATCTCTCCGGCGAGGTAGTCGAACACCGCGCGAGGCGCGGCGTCGCCGGGCAGCTCGGCCATCCGCCCGGCGATCTTGGCGTGCTCGAGCATCAGCACGATCCCCGCCGCCCAGCCCTGCGTGCGCGCGTGCAGCTGCTCGATCGCCTCGGCGGCGAGCGGCGCGGCGCGCAGCCCGGCCAGGCCGGCCAGCTCGCCGCGCTCGAAGCGCAGCGCCTCGCTGCTGGCGTGCGCCATCTCGCCGCTCACCCTCAGGCGGGCGAGCGACGGCGGCGGCTCGTTGCGGCTGGTGACGATGACCACCCAGCCGCTCGGCACGTGCGACAGCGCCACATCGAGGACCGCGAGCAGCGGGCAGTCCGCCGGCACGGCATGCAGGCTGTCGAGCACCAGCGCCTGCGGCGACTTGGCGCGCGCGAACAGCTGGCGGAAGTACTTGCGCGAGAACGCGGCGAGGTCGGCCGCGTAATGCGACTTGTAGGCGGGCAGTTCCTTCGCGCGCGCCGGATCGAGCTTGCGCAGCGCGCGGCCGAGGTAGTGGAAGAAGCTGGCGACGTCGGCGTCGTCGGCGTCTACCTGGTACCAGAGCGTGCGCAGGCGGCGCGCCTCGGCATAGCTTGCCGCGAGGCTGGTCTTGCCGGCGCCCGGCGGGCCGGAGATCCAGGCCACCGTGCGGCCGGGGCTGCCGTCGAGGCGCGCGAACAGCCGCTCGCGCGGCATGATCGAGCTGACCACCGGCCGCGTGGTCTTGGCGAAGGCGATGCTGCGCGAATCGGTTGCGGTCCCCAACGGCTCCCCCCGTAGGTGTGCACAGCATACTGCCCGGGGTGGGGTTACAGATGCCTTACAGCGCTACTCGCCCCTTGCCTGCCCTTCCCGCCGGGGATCTGCGCCGCCCCGCCAGCCGCCGGGCACACGCTCGATGCCGTGCAGCCCGCTCGGCAGCTGCTGGATCTCGACCACATGGTTCCTTTCCTCCAGCGCGGGACGCAGCGCCTCGAAAGGCGAATCCTTTTCCAGCAGGGTCGGGCCGTTGCGCGAGCCGAAGTTGGGCAGGCCCACGGCGGCCTGCATGTCGAGCTTCCAGTCGAGCGTGCCGACCAGCGCCTTGGCGACGTAGTTGATGATGTTCGGCCCGCCGGGCGAGCCGACCACCAGGTCGAGCCGCTCGCCGGAGAACACCATGGTCGGCGCCATGCTGCTGCGCGGCCGCTTGCGCGGCGCC
>DASUZH010000629.1:0-3960 GCA_036376975.1 Burkholderiales bacterium
ACCATGCGGTCGAGCAGCGCCTCGTTCTCCGGCTCCTGCAGGAACTTGCGGAACTCGGCCAGGTTGGTGTGCGCGACGATGGTCTCGTCGAGGTGGATCAGCGGGAAGCGCGACACCTTGACGTTCTTCTCCTGCGTCAGCGTCAGCAGCAAGTACAGAAACTCGCGCTTCACCTTGAGGATCTCGATCATCTCGAGCATGCCGCGGCTCGCGGCATAGACTGCGCCGGACCAGGACCAGGCGCGCGGGTCGCCTTCGTCGCCGTACTGCGCGACCTTGGACAGGTCGACCGAGCCGACCAGGTCGGCGATGTCGGCGGTGCTCGGGTCGTGCGGCGCGTAGGTGCCGACGCCGACGCGGCCGGCCTCCGAGACGAAGATGCGCTGCACCGGCATCTGCATGAAGTCGCCGCCGTACTCCTGCGCCAGGCGGCTGGTGCAATGCGGGCACAGCTCGCCCGAGATCTCGGCGCCGTAGGTGTTGCGGAACTGCGCGCGCAGGGTGTGCGGCACCAGGTGCAGCGGCGATTCGTGCACCGGGCAGCCGTGGATGGCGTACAGCGCGCCGGCGTCGGTATGGCTGTACTCCTCCATCGCGCGCTTGAGCAGGATCACCATGCTCGACTTGCCGCCGGAGGGCGGGCCGAGCAGCAGCAGCAGGCGCCTGCCGACCTCGGAGCCGGCGGCGGCGGCCTTGAAGTAGTCGAGCACCCGCTCGATCGTGCCGTCGATCCCGTACAGCTCGTCGTGGAACAGCCGCTCCTCGGCGCGCATCATGTCCCACAGGTACTGGTGGCTCGAGCGGGTGAGGCCGGAGGGGTCGGTCGGGAGAATCCCTTCGAGGAACGCGGCGAAGGTACCGGACCAGTGCGCCGCGCGATGCTCCTTGCTGAATTCGCTCAGCGACTTGAGCAGGTCCGAGTGAGGCTGGGAAACAGGGCTGTTCATTGCAGCACCTCTCATGGGGAATATCCCCGTCTGCCGTTAGAACATGGTTCGCTCCCTGCGATCCATCATTTTTGTAACCGCATGAACCCTCTGAACGGACCGGTGGTCATACGGTTGACGCAACAAGGCGCCGAGGCAGGGACAAAAAGGAATAAAGGCAGGCTGACATGAAAGAGATCTTCGGAGTCGCTGACGACCCGCCCGCGCGCAGGCGCTGGTTCCACGACGACTTCTTCGACCTGTTCGTCTGGCAGGCCGGCGGGGAGGTGACCTTGTTTCAGCTCTGCTACGGCGTCGACTCGACCGAGCGGGCAGTCGTTTGGGACAAGAGCCGCGGATTCTTCCACGATGGCCCGCTGGCGGCGAACGACGAGGTGTTCTCCCGCTTCGACGAGGCGGCGGCGGGGCTGCCGGAGGACGTGCGGCGCGAGGTGCGCGAGAAGATGCACGAGTTCGCCGGCCGGCGCCTCGCGGTGCGCTCGCGCCGCAGGACCTTCCGCCGCGCTTCCTGGCAGCGCTGATCCGCTACTGAGGTAGGGTTTCGGCGACAATCGTTCCTCCTTCAAGGGAGGAGGTCGTCATGAAACCCGAATTGATGTGGCTGCTGTGGGCGGTCGCGCTGACCGTGGTGCAGATGCTGATCGCGGTGTCCGGCGCGACCCTTCAGGTCGGCTTACCAAAGCTGGCCGGCAATCGCGACGGCCTGACCGACTGCACCGGCTGGGCCGGCCGCGCGCAGCGCGCGCACCGCAACATGCTGGAGAGCCTGGTGTTGTTTGCCGTGCTCGTCCTTATTGCAGTTGTTTCCAGCAAAACCAATTCAAATACGCTGCTCGGCGCCCAGGTCTTCGTCTGGGCGCGCCTGGTCTATGCCGTGGTGTACATGGCCGGCATACCGTGGCTGCGCACGCTTGTCTGGCTGGTATCGATGATCGGCCTGGTGATCATCTTCTTCCAGCTGGTATAGCCCCGGCGCCGATCGCCACCGGCCGCACCGCCGAGCCGGCGGCGCCCTTCTCGCGCAGCGGCAGGATCATGGTGCACGACAGCCACACCTTGTCGCGCGCCAGCAGGTCGAGCTTCGCGTTCTCGATGTGGTGGATCCCCATCTGCGTGAGCATGTGGTGGTGCAGGGCGAAGGGCAGCCCGGCGGGCGTGCCGGCCGCCGGCGCGCCCTTGCCCTGCAGCATGCCCTCGGCGACCGGATCGATGAACGGCGTGTCGAGGCCGATGGCGACGACGCGCTTCTCGCCGAGCCAGCGCGCGGCATCGTACGACAGTCCGGGCGCCTTCGAGTAGTACGCCTTCTCGGTGTCCGGGTCGCGCCACAGCTCGCCCCAGCCGGTGTTCACGTACACCACGTCGCCGGGCAGGATGCCGCGCTTGGCGAGGCCCTGCGCCTTCAGCATGCCCTCGATGTGCTTCGCGGTCACCACCTCGCCGGCATTCATCGGCTTGCCGCCGCCGACGAACGCCTTCGCGTCGAGCAGCACCGCGCTGGTGACGATCGGCGGCACCTTGTCCATGCCGAGCTTGAGCAGCGGCGAGTCGGACGTGGGCTTCACGTCCTGCTGCGTGTAGCCGCCGTAATAAGAGATGCTTTCTTTTCCAAGTTCTGTTTTTCCATCCCAAGGCTGCTTGAGGGAACCGAAGTGCCCCAGCGCGTCGAACTGCGTGCCCTGCTGGCCGGCCTCGGCGCCTTCGTTGGTCGTCTCGCTGTTGAACGCGTGCGCCGTGCCCGGGATGCCCGAGGTGGGCTTCGGCTTCACCTCGTAGGGCCCGGCGAACGGCGACAGCGGCATCGTGTTCGAGCGCACCTGCGACAGCTCGTAGGCGATCGCGCCGGGCTGCTGCATGTGAAAGGCGCAGCGCTGGAACGTCGCCGGGCCGATCTGGTTCGCCATGCCGCGCTCGTCGCCCGCCGGCCACGGCGGCGGCGGCACCTTGAGGCGCTGCAGCTTGGGCGGCTCCTCGGCGGCGTGGACCGAGAAAACGAACAGGAACAGGATCGCCTTCAGATAGGTAGCCATAGGATGGGTAGTGTAATCTCCGCCCGCTTGCCCTCTAAAAGAACAATGCTTCGCAATCTGTGCATTTCTGCCGCTGCGGCGGTTTGCCTCGCAGCCGGCGAAGTGTCGGCGAACGGCGACCCCTTGACCGGCCTGCTGGCGCCCGGCGATGCCGGCGTCGGCATGCAGTTCCGCTTCGAGCCCTCGCCCTACATCGGCGCCGACACGAACACGGATTTCCTGCCGCTCGCGACCTACGACAGCGAGTATTTCTACCTGCAGACCTACCGCGCCGGGCTCAAGCTCGACCGCGGCGGCTGGCGCAACGAGCTGTTCATCCGGCGCCGCTTCGAGGGCTTCGCCTCGAACAAGGTGCCCGAGAGCATGACCGGCATGGCGAAGCGCTCGGTCGGCGCCGACGTCGGCATCGGCACGGAGCACGACTGGGGCAACGGCGCGGCCTGGGTGGAGCTGCTCACCGACGCCTCCGACAATTCGCACGGCAGCGAGCTGCGGCTGGGCTATCGCTACGAAGCCTTCTGGAACGGCCGGCTGCGCTGGCGGCCGTACCTCACGCTTTCTTATCGCAACGCGAAACTGAACAACTACTACTACGGCGTACAGCCCGACGAGGCGACGCCCGAGCGGCCGGCCTACCAGCCGGGCGGGGGCTTCAACCTCGAAGCGGGAGTGCAGCTGACCTACAGGCTCACCGAGCGCTGGCAGGTCTTCGGCGGCGTTTCGCTGCTTGCGCCTTCGAGCGGCGTGCGCGACAGCCCGGTGGTCGAGGACACCGCCATCGTCCCGAGCGTGACCATCGGGCTGATGTACGGCTTCACGCCCGATAAGGCGCCCGCAGGCGAACGGAAGCCGCTGATCATGCGCGCCTACTACGGCAAGTCGAGCGAGTGCGACCTGTTCCCGATCATCACCCTGCAATGCACGTCGACGAATACGCAGGACAACACGGGCGTAGCCGCATTCGAGATCGGGCAGACGCTGGT